>CAIWVT010000045.1 GCA_903916135.1 uncultured bacterium | reverse complement strand
TTCCAAGTCCTCGCGCCTGAAAAACGGCGCTGTGGGCTTTTCTCTACAATCCCTTGCGCGGGGGCTAACAGCCTTCTTCTCAATATATATCCGATGCCCAGCAATCATTCTGATTATTTATTTACGGATTAATGATAAAAAATATTTCTGTCTGATATTATTTTATTACATTTGTACCTTAATTCAAAAATCTAATGCCTTTAAGTTGGAACGAAATAAAAGAACGTGCTACTCTATTTTCAAAAGAGTGGGAAACGGCTTCTAATGAAGAAGCCGAAGCAAAAACTTTTTTATACGAATTCTTCAATGTTTTCGGCATAAGCCAACGCAGAGTTTCCACTTTCGAGCATAAGGTTAAAAAACTCGATGACCATGATGGCTACATTGATTTGCTTTGGAAAGGCACTATTCTAATCGAAATGAAAAGTCGAGGCAAGAATCTTGACAAAGCACTTACACAAGCAAAAGATTATTTACATAACCTTCCTCAACACGAATTGCCGAAATGCATTCTCGTTTCAGATTTTGAGAAATTTCGTCTTATCGACCTTGAACAAAACATAACTAATGAATTTGAATTAAAAGACCTTGTTAGAAATGTTCATTTGTTTGGTTTTATTGCAGGTTATCAAAAACGTGTTTATAAGGAAGAAGACCCTGTCAATATTAAAGCCGCCCTGCTTATGGGTAAGCTTCATGATAGTTTGAAAACGATTGGATATTCAGGTCATGCATTAGAACTTTATTTGGTTCGTCTGCTTTTCTGTTTGTTTGCAGATGATACCGGTATTTTCGATAAAGATATATTTCAGGATTATATTCTTCAAAACACAAAAGAAGATGGCAGCGATTTAGCGTATCATTTAGCCGCAATATTCAGTATTTTAAACATCCCAAATGAGTCGCGCTTGGCTAATACGGATGAAAGCCTTTCTGCCTTTCCTTATGTTAATGGTAAATTATTCGATGAAAATTTACCTTTTGCATCCTTCGATACTAAAATGCGAAACAATCTTCTCGAATCATGTTATTTAGATTGGGGTAAAATTTCTCCCGCTATTTTTGGTTCATTATTTCAAAGTGTAATGAACGAAAATGAACGCAGAAATCTCGGTGCACATTATACAAGTGAGAAAAACATCTTGAAACTCATTAAACCGCTTTTTCTCGATAATCTTTATAAAGAATTCGATTCTGTAAAAGATAATAAAACCAAGCTTGCCAAATTTCATGATAAAATTGCTTCGCTTCGTTTTCTCGACCCTGCTTGTGGGTGTGGCAATTTTCTAATTATTACTTACCGCGAACTTCGTTTGCTCGAAATTGAAATTATTCGCACCCAACTATTCAAGCACATGAAAATCCAACCCGATGTTTCGGGCTATGCATCAATAGATATTTCCCATTTTATAAAACTTGATGTTGACCGTTTTTATGGTATCGAATACGAAGAGTTTCCTTCTCAAATCGCTCAAGTCGCCATGTGGCTTATAGACCACCAAATGAATATGAAGGTTACCGAAGTTTTCGGCGATTATTTCCGGCGTTTACCTTTGACAAAATCTGCCAACATTATTCATGGTAATGCTTTGCAAATTGATTGGGATAATCTTTTAAATTCTGAAAAAACCATTTTTCTTTATGCTGATAAATTGAACTTTATAGAAAATAATGAATTAATAAAAGAACCTGTTGAACATTACAAAACTGCTAATATCATTACAAAGAAAGCTGAAAAAGTCAAGAGCTTCAACACCGAGAAAAATGCATCGAGTATAAAGTATGATTACATTATTGGCAATCCTCCTTTTATCGGCAAACAAATGCAAAATTCATCTCAAAAACAGGATATGGAATTTGTATTTAACGGCGTAAAAGGTACAGGAATTTTAGATTATGTAACCTGTTGGTATCTTCGTGCAGCTCAATATCTACAAAAACACAATTCTGATAATACCGAAACCAAATGCGCATTTGTTTCCACAAATTCAATTTCTCAAGGTGAGCAAGTAGGCGTTCTGTGGAACGAACTTTTTAACCGCTATAAAATAAAAATTCATTTTGCTTATCGCACATTTAAATGGGGCAACGAAGCCAAAAGTAATGCTGCAGTCCACGTAGTAATTATTGGCTTTTCAAATTTCGATATCCCCGAAAAACTAATTTATGAATACGAAGATATAAAAGGCGAGCCACATGAGTTAAAGGTGAAAAATATTAATCCATATTTGGTCGAAGGAAAAGATTTGCATGTTTCAAAAAGAAGGCAACCTATTTGCAATGTTCCTGAAATTTCATTTGGCAGCATGCCAAATGATGGAGGTTTTTTATTGCTTTCAGATAAAGATAAAAATGAATTGATTAAAATCGAGCCTGAATCAGAGCTATACATAAAACCATTATTAAGTGCTTATGAATATTTGAATGGTGAAAAACGATGGTGTTTATGGCTTGTCAATGCTAAACCTACTGATGTAAGAAAGCTGCCTGAAATATCAAAACGAGTAGAAGGTGTTAGGAAAAACAGAGAAGCAAGCACAAGAGAAACTACACAAAAACTCTCAGCATTTCCTGCTCTTTTTGGTGAGAACAGACAGCCTGTATCAGATTATATTTTGATTCCAAGAGTTTCAAGTGAAAATCGGAAATATATTCCAATGGGTTTTTTTTCTTCTGAAAATATTGTAGGTGATACCTGTTTATGTGTTCCAAATGGAAAACTTTATCATTTCGGCGTATTAACTTCTATCATGCACATGGCTTGGGTTAAATTTGTTTGTGGAAGACTGAAAAGCGATTTCAGATATTCCAACGAAATGGTATATAATAATTTCCCTTGGCCCGAAAACGTTACAGATAAACAAAAGACTTCAATTGAAAAGGCAGCTCAACAAGTTTTGGATATTCGGGTGCAGTTTGCTGATAATAGTTTAGCCGATATTTACGACCCCAATTTCATGCCTCCCGCCTTAGTTAAAGCCCATAACGAACTCGACAAAGCTGTTGACTTAGCTTACCGCCCACAACCTTTCATAAACGAAACCAAACGCATTGAGTTTTTATTTGAATTGTATGATAAATATACAGCGGGATTGTTTAGGAAAGGACACCAAAAAAAATAGAAATTGAAATGTTTGAAATCGATTTAAATAAACATTACCCACAGAAAAAAGACAATAATGTCTATTTATGCAATGTTAGGAAGCGTCTTATTAATGCAACGCCTGAAGAAAAAATAAGACAATCATTAATAAGCT
Organism: uncultured bacterium; assembly: GCA_903916135.1. GTDB lineage: Bacteria > Bacteroidota > Bacteroidia > Bacteroidales > CAIWKO01 > CAIWKO01. Next base: position 320 of record CAIWVT010000045.1, on the reverse strand, counting down.
TTTTAGTATCTGAAAGAGGTTATCCGATTGAGAATATTCGTGTGGAGATTCCAATGTCGCGTTTTGAAGCAGGAGTAAGAGGCAGAGCTGATATAATAATTATTGATAATGAATCTACTGTTATTTGTTTAATTGAATGCAAGGAACCCAATGAATGTTTAACAGATAGAGTATTTGAACAAGTTAAAAAATATAATGATATTCTTAATGCTGAGACATTTTGTATCGTTATAGGGCATTATTTTTATTTTTATGATTGCAGACCTTATAGTGATAGTTTCAAGCAGCTTGTTGATTTTCCAACGTTTAGAACATTAATT
>CAIWVT010000044.1 GCA_903916135.1 uncultured bacterium | reverse complement strand
TGATAAGCATGGAGCTGATATTATTTCCTCGTTTATCTAAACGTTTATCAGAAAAGATTCCTTGAAAATTTGGAGTATGACTTGTTTTATTCATCTTTTTTAAGTGCAAAGGTAACAATTTGTGTCCACACGGTAGCCGAAAGTCAGGCGGGCTTTGTGAAACTTGTGATTAATTTTTTTTCTTTACCACAAGGGACACAGAGTAAAAGAGATACACAGAGGTATAAATTCATTATATAATTGGATCATTGTATCATTATATCATTGCAGCATTATATCATTGCATCATTGCATCATTGCATCATTCTATAATTCTATCATTGCATCATTATATCATTCTATAATTATATCATTGTATGATTATATCATTTTTTCAGTAAGCCCTATTTATTTGAGTAGTAAAACAATTTTTTGCAAAGTGTTCCGTCGGTGTTTTTAAGATAAACAAAAAGTATTTGAGCAGTAGCGATTACATTGATATTATTTTTCGTTTCGCCTTCTAAATTCTTTTGTACTAGTAATTGCCCAAGTACATCAAAAACGCTAACTTCTGTTTTTTTGTCAATCAGAGTAAGGTCAACAATCAACTGATTTCCATCGGTATAAATTTTTGCAGGCAGTTTCCCATTTGCAGGAAAATAATCAGGTTTAAAATACAAAACAAAACGATTAGCATCATCCATTGTTGAGGCATTAAAATTATAGGTGTTTGTTGTTTTCATATTTTGGATGTATTGTGTTTGGCGGTCTTCAAGCAAAACAGTTTCAAATTTGCTTTGGTCGAAATTGCAATGGATGGTGTAATTGCCATTTTTACCCGTAGAATAACTAACAGGCACAACCGGATTCTCTTGGGTGGAGGTGAAATAACGTACCGATAATGTATCGGAATGAAAACGCATATATAAGCTTGGCGCCGTATGCACCTCGCTAAAGAGTTTGAGAGCACCTTTTTCATTTTCCGAACTTCCAAAGTTAAGTCGTATTTCATCAAATCCGTAGCCGGCATCAGAGATAACGCTAAGACTAAGTTTAGTAACATCCTGTTGTGATTCTTTAAACCAACTAGCAGAGCTATGAACACGCAAGGTGTTATCCATGCCCAAAGTACTGGATGTGGCAGTACGTACAAAGTAAGCCTGCATGGGAGCGATGTATCTGCTTACTAAATTGGTTCCTACACCATCTGCATCGGCTGAGTTAAATACGCCATAATTGTTAGCACTTGCATTCCAAATCCACATATCTTTACCACCGCCGCTGCTCACTAAGTCGGCTCGTGCCCAGCCAGATGCAGCCGACCAATCCACAGATGATGGATAGGGATTGCCAACCAAATTGAAGCCATTCAAACAACAAAGACTGCTGCCTGCCGTAAGTGCATAATTTATAGTACCATTATTTAAGGTTCCCACAAACTTTTTTGTTGGGTTGGCTGCTTCAACAGAATAGATATAGCCACGTCCAACAACAAAATTTGTTCCAGGATTTAAGGTGTTCCAAATGGGGTTGAGTTTAGTAATCCAACTTGAGTTGGGTTCATTCCATAAATACAGATCATATCCGGTGCCATTGCTATAAGAGCCTGAGGGCAACCATGAATTACTAGTGCCTTGATTTTCGGTAATATCTTGATCTGCCACAGGTGAAGAAAGAAAGTGCCAATTTTCCACCGCACCCGAAATGTAGCGTTGCACCGTTGCAGGCACCGCGTTCGTATTATGCAAGAGCGATGCAGTACCTGTTGTGTCTGATTTAAGTATAAAACCTGATGCTCCGCCAGAATTAGTAATTGTACCAGTTACCGTAAGGGCTTTTCCGGCAGCAACCGCAAATAATTTCCCGGAATTAATAACAAGATTATTGCTTATGGTGAAATTAGTATTTAAGGTAACTCCGCTGCTATTATCAATAGTTAGGTTATTAATAATATCGTTTAAATATCGGCTGCTGTCTATGGTTTGTGCTGTAGCACCGCCAAACACAACTACCGATGATGCAGCAGTGGCATCTATCTGTGCGCTATTGGTAAAATAAAGGTTTCCGGTAATAGTGAGTTGATGTCCGTTTACCACTAATTTATAAGTAGCTTGTGCATTTGTAATATTCCCAATGGTTCTGTTTATGTCTAAAACGCAATTATTGCTTGGGGTTGCTGAAAAGGCAATGTCTGTTCCGCTCACAGGCACAACACCACCAAACCAGTTGCTGGCTGTAGCAAAATCAGTACTGGTGGCTCCTATCCATATATTAGCTTCTAAAGCGCCCATTTTGGGTGGCGTTCCCCTCGTAAATCCTGAAAAATCAGTAACGATACCAGTGCCTGAAACACCCAGGAGTGTTGCAGAAGGATAATAATTTAAAGGCGTTGTGCCTCCTGCGTTACTAAAATTAGGATTGGTACTTAAACTATTTGTATCCTGAATGGTGCCCAACTTCCAAGCCGCCAAAGTGGCTTTTTCCAACGTCCCTATCTTTCCAAGTACAGTACCTGCAAAAAAGTAGTCGTTATAGTCAATAGTTGTATTTACTGTACCTGCAAGAACGATGGCATAATGCTTGCCAGTTGTACCTCCTGTGCGGGCATTGTCAAATATATTATTGCGGTAATTTCTTATAGAAGTATTGTTTGCATTATTTAATGCTGCAGTTGCAGAAGTTACCCCAGAAGAAACGCTTCCTCCAATATATACGGTATTAAAATAAAAGTTGACTGTGTTTCCGAGAACCGTGCCATCCCAAATTCCATTTATTTGATAACCGAGCGTATTGCCAACGCCCAAGTTTATTATATTGTTTGCACAGGTTACAACGGCACCACTGTTCATTGCAATTCCATTTATACAAGATGCGGTATTTGTGGATGATGAAATGGATAAGCTGTGAATAAAATTTCCCGAAACTTCATGGATGCCAGTGGTTGGACCTGCATAATACACTCCATAGATATCTACTCTGGCATTTATGGCGTTTGTATTTGATAAATCATAGATGGTGTTTCCAGTAACTGTTTGTGTTATTCCGGCAGTAGTGGCAATTTGGGAAATTCCAACTAATGAAGCATTGGATGCTGTCCCTGACTGCGCGCTTGAAGTCGAAATATTTCTTACGGTATTGTTTCTTACAGTATTTGAACCTCCGGTAGTAACAATGCCCCTGGTCCGTGTTCCTGTATTGGTGCCAGTATATTCATTGGTTAGGTTAGCTATCGTATTGCCCGATATGATTGTTGTACCAGTGCTGGCACTATATATCCCATAAACATCCTGTTTTGTAACAGAAGATACTGCATTGGTACTGGCATGAATACTGTTTGCCGTACTAAGGCTTCCAACCAGATTATTGCTGATGGTGTGTGCTCCTGTAGAACTGTTCAAATAAATTGATTCGATGCCACTGGAATAATATGCAGAACCAACAGTAGTGATGGAGCCAATATTATTACCGCTTATGTTAACTGTTCCCGGACTAACATTATTAATCGGGTGTATAGTGGAGTAGTTTGTTCCTACTCCATCAAAATATACTGATGGCGCAGAAGTATATCCTGCTCCCCCTGTAAGCAGGTGAACAGTAACAACACCTGCGGAAACAGTAGCGTCAGCAGTAGCTGTAGTGGTACTGCCGGAAGTTGAAAATGTAATGACTGGTGCTATTGTATAGCCACTGCCGCCACTGTTCATGGTAATTGCTGTAACCGCTCCTCCGCTCATGGTAGTAGTTGCCGAGGCTGCCGGAGTGCTAACTGTTATAGAACCTGTACCTGTTGTTGCCCCGATGGTGTTCCCTGTAACATCCACATTGCCGCTATTAATATAAATTCCATCCCATGGGTTCGATTGGGTGCTGGTGTAATTGATATTGCGGATGATATTGTTTTGCACTGTGGCAGCAGTGGCAATGGTAGCTCCTCCTGAAATGTATATGCTATAAAAAGTATTCGGAAAACTTGCACCTATAGTCCATGCAGAACTGCCGCACAAAGGAGCACTGCCCCCAATATAATTGCCGCTTACGAGGTTTTTGCTTACTGATGCAACCCTGATTGGAATGTATGTATTGCCGCCCATAGTAGGTACAAAAGTGGTAGTTTCGTATAAACTATTGCCTGAAATTGTCCAGTCGCTTGACATGGTTGCAACATTTATTCCCCACGAACTGGAGTTAACCCGTAGAAAATTATAAATATTATTGTTTGATATGGTGTTAAAGTTATTCTCATAACCCGATAAGCCCGCAGAATAAATTGCATTTATGGGTCTGCCGGCGGCATCGCTGGTGATATTATTATTATCTATCGTATTTCCATCATTCCCGTTTCCGCTTGAAGCTGAAGAAAAAAAGATGATTCCTCTTCCTGTATTTGTTCCTGAACCTTTTATTGTGCAGTATTTTACGGTATTGTTTTCGGCAGAAGCATAAAACCGTATGGTTGAAGCCTGAGCCGATCCGGTGCTGGCGTTGGTTATGGTCATATCTTTTGTCGAACCAGTAGCATTCACCCTGCCATCAATGGTAACATTATCGGCGCCATAAAAATCAATAAGGTATGCATCCATATTTCCTGCAATAGTAATTCCGGTAATAGTAGGATAAATGTTTATTGATGTATAACTGGCACTCCCACTGCCGCTTGCATTGAGCACAGCAGAAGCTGTTTCGATAGTATTTGCTTTAACTCTTATCTCAATAGCTCCCGTATGCAATCCGCTATTAATTTTGTCAAAAGCACCTTTTAATGTAGTGTAGCCTGATTGGAATATATTTGCGATGTAAACATCCACATTCAAATTTAATGTTACTTCATAAGCACCCATGGTGGGCGTACCAGCTCTGTTAACTGATGCGTAATCGGTAGAAAATCCATTTATGTACGTCCCTGCTAATGTGAAAACAGTAGGGATATAATTGGCAGCTATAGTACCTCCTGCATTTGAAAAGCTTGGATTAATTGCCATACTGTTTGCATCGAACCCTGTTATTAGTGGCAATGATGATACATCAAGGCTGTTGTAATATCCTAAAACACCTCCGGTTCCTGATGCAAAGTAATCATTAAAATCCAAAGTTAATAAAGTACTTACGGCATAGTTAAAGTAAGCTGCATAATGCAAACTCGATCCACTTGTAGTGGAACGAGCATTCTCAAAAATATTATTTCTGATATTACGAGTGTTTGCAGATGAATTACTGTATAAACAATATGATTTATTCGTCAAGCCTGAACTTAAACTTCCTCCAATATAAATGGAATTAAAATAGAGGTTGCAGGTTTGTAATACTGTACCAGGGTCATAGATTCCATAAATAGTTGTTGCGGAATTTCCACCGAGGCTAATAATATTGTTTGAATATGTAACAACGCCTGCATTTATCTTTATACCATACAAATTTGCCAAAGTAGAAGAGGCATTAACTGATAAATTATGAATAAAATTACGAGAAACAGTATTGGCACCTGTACTACCCGTAAAATATAAGCCAATAACACTTCCGGCAAATGATGTGTAAGTATTTGATAAATTATAAATGGTATTTCCAGTTACGGTTTTAATACTTCCAACATCAGTTAGCGCAATTCCACAAACAGAGGCAGTATTGTCTGAAGCAGGATTTGCATTTGCATTAGTTAAATCGTGGATGGTATTGTTAGTGATGGTGTTGGTGCCAGATGATTCAATACCATCAACTACTCCTGTAGCGTTATTGGTTGAGCCATTATGTAAATTGGCTATGATATTGCTGTTTATGGTAAGACTTCCTCCCCCTGTATTAATTATTCCAATAACATTTTGAGTATTAGAAGTACTTGTTGAGTTTATTTGAATACTATTTGCGGTGCTGCTACTTCCAATAATATTATTGTAGATATTTGTATTGCCGCCGCTTGTTCTGCTTATCCCATAAAAATTGTTTGCAAAAGTTCCGTCTGTATTGGTAACAGTAAAAGAACCTATAGTGTTATTTTGGCAATCGGTGGTTCCGGCAGTTTTTATTCCATATACGTTAGCTCCGTTGCCTCCATTTCCAATAACAATAGAACCTGTTCCGCTTGCCGATCCAATAGTATTACCTGTAGTAGTGCCAATATTCATAGCTCCAGCCTGAATATTAATTGCTATCCAATCGGCAGCGGCTGAATTATTCCAAACAAAATTCTTAATCGTATTATTTTGAATACTACTGGCAGAAGTTACTCCAACATTTAGATATAGAGCATAAAAAGTATTGTTCTTAGCATTTGTTTTTGTCCAGGCTGAGCCACCACACCCAGCAGAACTTCCCCCAATATTATTATTTGAAATGTTATAATTATTTCCTGACGAATTAATCAGTATCACATCATATTCAATATCAGCAACCGGGATGAATGATGTTGTTTCATATAAATTATTCCCTGAAATGGTCCAAGTTGTGTTATTTGAAAAAATATAGATACCATGCGAAGTAACACCAACAGTTCCATTATTCAGAAAATCATAAATATTATTATTGCTAATGGTGTTTCCGCTATTTTCAAAACCGGTTGATCCTTGCGAAAAAATGGCATTGACAGGTCTGCCTGCTGCATCTCTGGTAATATTGTTATTGTCAATAGTATTGCCACTGTTTCCATTGCCTGCTGTGGCGGTTGAGAAAAAAATCAAACCACTTGCCGTACTTGTTTCAGCTCCTTTTAAGGTGCAATATTTTACGGTATTGTTATCGGCAGAATTAATAAACCTTATTGTAGAAGTTGTATTACCTGTTCCTGTATTTATGTTGGTGATAACAAGATTGGTGCTTCCTGTTTCATTCACTCTGCCATCAATGGTAACATTATCTGCACCATTCAAATCAATCAAAGGTCCAACAATATTTCCGCTTATGGTTTTACCTGAAACAGTAGGGTAAATTGTTACCGATGTCCAGTTTGAGCTTGCGTTTAGTGCTGCTGTGGCAGTCTCGGTAGTATTGTCTTTAATTTGCAGGGTGATCGCACCTGTATAAATGCCTCCTGCATTATTATTTATAGCGGTAAATGCAAGATTTAATGTTGCAAAATCGGAACCCGTAGTGCCAACAGTTTTTGTGATTTGGGCATCAGATTTTTGAACAAACAGAATGGCAATCAATGCCATTGAACTAATAAGAATAAATAACTTTTTCATTTCTATTAATATTTATGAGAGGATCTAAAAATTAGTTTTTTTTGCTTTATTAGGTACAAAGGTAAAACATTTTTTTTAATAAGTCTAATGATCTTTTTATAAAAAAACAACATGGTTCGCTTTCGGTCTTAAACTAATTGAGAACAAGAAATTATTTTAGTCCCGTTTTATTATTGAATTATGAGATTATTAAATTTATAAAAAGATAATAGTTTTCGCCCTTTGTTTAATACCATTACACACCATATATATTATTCCAAACTCAATTTGGCATGATTTTTATTAAATAAATTAGTAGTCTTCAATTCCGAAATTTCTTCTAAAGCCAGAAAAACTTTTTCAAAATCGTCAACCTTAGAAAAGTAATAATCAGCACCCTCTCGAATTGCTATTTGCCGATAATGCTCAGATGAATAAAATGTAAGAATGATGAATTTGACAGTTTTGTTTTCCTTTCTAATCTCATTTAAAACTTCAAGTCCTGTTAAACCTGGCATTTTTATATCAATTATGGCTACATCGGGCTTGAGAGTTCTTAATGCTTCAAGAGTGTCCGTGCCATTATTATACGAACCTACTATTTGTGCTTGCTTACTGATGCCGATCATCTGCTGTAAACGCTCAAGAATTAAAAGGGAATCATCTGCTAATATTATTCTCATTGTAAAATATTTTTAAACTTACAAAAGTACTATCATGCACAAAAATATCGTGTAGGATAAGTCCTAAATTTATGAAGGATAAATACCACACCGAGTAGGATATATACTACATGACCAAAAACTACTTTATGGGAAGAATGTATTTGCTTAACGGTTATTGGACTTATCATTATGAGCTAAGTAAAAATTTTTGTAAAAAGAAGTGTATGTTTTCGAAATTGATTTGGACATTTAAAAAAAACCTTTCTAAAAAAACAACCTTACTCTTACAGATTGGATTCTGCCATTCAAGTTTTCCGTTTGATGATTTATACCATTACATACTATACTTTAATTCTGGCTAAATTTGGCATAATTCCGACAGAGTATTGGAATTGGTTTCAAAAACATTCAGATTACCAAAGATCTTCAATTTTGTATAAAAAAAGGCCATCTCGCGTTGAGACAGCCTTTTTTTGTTAATGGGTTTGCTTAAGTTTAGAAACCTACTATGGAAACATTGCTATTGAATTTGTCAATAAAGCAAATGAGTAGTTATAATTATGAATCCCACAACTGTATTCCCTTAAACATAATTGGAAATTGATTATGGCTCCAAATTGTGCAAATGACAATTGTAATCGTGGTAACGTATTATTATGGGCAATTTGGGCAGCAGTCCAAGATGATGATGTAGAAAGGTTTTTGAATTGACCTGCATTTTCTGTTTCCCCTGTAGGATTATTAATGGGATCATAAAAGTTCAAATAGCCATCATAATTACTTGTGGTTATCCCATACCAAAGATTGGTTTCAGAGTCGGTATTTTTATTCATGATTTCAATGCCATTTTGTGTTAATTTTCCAGCCAATGTTGCAAGTAACCCTTTTATGTTATTTCTTGGAGTATTCCATTTACCAGTACTGCTTGAAGAAACATCAGAATGGCAAGAAGCATTACAACCGTTGAAATTACCTTTAACAAAAAACGAGTGTCCGCCGGATTTTCCTGTAATAGGAGCCATGTGGCAATCTTGACATGCAGCAGCAGTAGTATGATCTGAACTTGCATAACTTATGCCGGGGAATTCAATTCCACCTTTTCCTGAAAAGATAGCACCAGCAGCACCATAATGAATACCTGTTCTGTAACCTGGTTTTAGAAAAGCAAGTGCAGTATTATTCGTATCATAAACAAGCAAGTTTGGTTGACTCACGCATGAATCGTAAGGGAATAATCTGCTGTTACTTGATACAGTTAGTGGACGTGGCTGATGGCATTTCACACACAAATTACCTTTTCCGCCACTCTGTACAAGGTCAATAATTTTATTTCCGCCCCACATAGTCATCGCAACAGGAGCTACAGAGGTTAACGCAGACATGTCTGAATAACCATACGTAGTATGCAAACTACTATGACATGTATAGCATCCGATGGCTCCATAAGCAGAACCGGCTACAGTAGTATAATTATTTACATATTTGCCTGTACCTACATCCCATGTAATTGTAGATGGAATGTTGTTTGCACAAACATATTTGAAACCTTCTTGTTCGTGACATGGTCCACAGCTTGTGCTTCCGGCTTCTTCTTCGGCAGCAATGCCATACTCATGTTTCGACATTTGGAATTCTGCTGCCACTCTGTCCACCACTGATGGATTGTGGCATGCTTTGCACGCTTCGGTCGCAGAAACACCATCGGCTCCATTTGATCCGTTTGCCCCTGCGGGACCTGTTTTGTTACAACTTGTCAGGGAAATTAATACTGCACTTGAAAGTAGCAGACCTCCCATTAAGAGCATTGAGTAAATTTTTCTTTTCATTGTTTTTTGGTTTTTGGTTAATAATTATTTTTGGTTTTTAGGTTTTGTTAAGAGACTGCAAACATAAAGATTTATTCGTTACCGTGAAAAAAAAAAGATTGATACATCTCAATTTAATAGTAGCAATAATCAAATATTCATTGACAATAATCAACAAAATACAGATGAATTACAAATGAAAAACAATGTATTGAGCCGAACTCCTGTTTAACTAAGAAGTTATAAAATGTTAAATATAAACATCCATTTAATGAATAGGATGTTAACCTTTCATGCTTATCTTTTCTAACCTATCAATGTCGTTTAAAACAATATAATTTCCAACCACTGATATAAGGTTTTCGTCTTTCAGTTCTTTTAAAATTCTTATGCCACTTTCTTTCGACATTGCTGTTAGATCTGCTAAATCTTGCCTGTTAATCCGAAAACCTCCCTCCATATCAAAAAAAACCTCTTTGTGCAAATACAGTAAGGCACCGGCAATTCGTCCGTGCATACCTTTCTGTGTTAATTCAATAAATTTTGTATAAGTCGAAAGAGTATGTGAATTAACCCATTTTAGCAATGCTATTGCAAAATTTTGATTCTGCTCAATGATTTCCTTCAAAGTATTTACATCTATAAAGCAAGCCGATGTCTCTTCAATAGCCATTGTGGTAACATGATTTTTATAATCTGTAAAGAAACCGGGTCCGCCGATCATTGCAACCGGACGGGCAAATCTTAGTATGAGGTTGCGGTCGTTTATACCTTCCAAATATACCTTTACAAGACCTTCAGTAACAATAATAATATGAGTCATGGCTGTGCCTTGCTTAAAAATAGTTTCTCCGGGACGGTACCTAACTCTGCATCGAGTTGTATTAATCATTTCAGATTGCTCCTCAGTAAGTGATCTAAATATTGGTAAATTAGAAATGCACTCACCGCAATGCTTAATATTCATTAAATCTTTCATGTGTTGAAAATTATTTGTTCTTTACTGATACTTTTACGTAGTGATGAAAATATTATGATTAATAAGAAGAAGAACCATAATACTATTTGTTTTATGTTTCACGCTAATTATCAAATTGTTAATCAATTTAATGATGACATTATCCTTTATATTGACTGATTTATATCAAAAAATTTCGTCAAAGATACATCATTATAAAAATATAACAAAACT
>CAIWVT010000043.1 GCA_903916135.1 uncultured bacterium | reverse complement strand
TATCGTTATAACGACTACCATTAACATTGTAACGACTACCATTAACATTGTAACGACTACCATTAACATTGTAACGACTACCATTGCCGTTATAACGACTACCATTGCCATTATAACGACTACCATTATCGTTATAACGACTACCATTAACGTTATAACGCCTACCATTATCGTTGTAACGACAATGGTAGGCGTTGTAATTCCTAAATATTTTCTTTTAATTTAAAACGTAGGAACGTTTTGTTTACAGCACAACAAAATAAATCCAATCGCCAAAGTTATAGTTAGAAGTTTCTATACCATCGGCTGCTTGAAAGATGCGTTTATGTGTTTTGGTGCTTGCCGCACGCGTGGCGGGTTCTTCCACATTGGTGACAATAGTGCCGCCACCTGCCTTGCGGGGAATGGTCAGGATACTTGCTTCGCGCATGCCGTAAATGCCTCCCACCTTTAAACCGCATAACACAAATTCGGTTTCCAAGCCAAAAAGGGGTTCCATCCAGGTTTCGGGCTCAACGTTAAAGGCAGTAGTTAAACCATATTGACGAATGTAGCCAGCCTGAGTGGCTACCGATGAGGTGTTCAAAATAAAAGAATAATTTTAGTGATGGCTAATTTTCCCATTTCTATTCAAATTTCTTCATAAATGTAAAATACATTAATGAAATTCCATTTAGAGTAAGTCTTTTATGAAGAACCGATTAACGGGTATGAGGCTCGTGTACCTTTTCGTTGGTCATGGAAGGAAGATTGGGAAATATCCATGTTCCTGATGCCGTTTTGCCAATCTATCAAATCGGTAAAGACCCCTCCAAACAGAATTTTTGTTGCTTTTACATTCCTTTAAATTCACTTTGCAGATTTTTGAACCGGAACTTTTAATTTAGTTGCTTTTGCTTCGCTTATTCCAATGGCAATAGCTTGTTTTCTGCGTGTAACTTTATCATTTTTACCATTGTTAACTATTTCGGAGTAAACCCTGCCAGTGATTCCGGAGCAAAGTATGCCACTTTTTCAAAGGACAATTGGACGGCAAAAATTCTATATTATTCAATAAATTCTTATTTATTCGGTTGTTTTCCCATCAAATTTTTCTTCTTTATCTTGAGCATCTTTTTTTGTTGCTCTTATGATGCCATCTTTGTGTTGAGGAAGGGCATAGATTGTGTACATTTTTAATTCTTTTGATGCATCTGTGTTTATTACATTATGTCTAGAACCAAAGGGTACAACAATCACATCACCACTTTCAACAGTATATACATTTTCATTAATAATACATTTTCCCTTCCCACTTTCGAACCGGAAAAACTGATCACTGTTTACATGAATTTCTGATCCGATTTCTTCACCGGGTTTTAAGGTCATTAATACCAACTGAAGATTTTTGCTTGTATATAATACTTTTCTGAAATTTTCATTTTTCAGTGCATCTTTTTCTATATTACTTTTAAATCCTTTCATTGTTGATTTTTTTGGTTCGCCAGAAGCTGTAAGTTCATTTGTTGATTTCATAGCAGTGTCTTGCTTAAGAGCATTGCCATCTGGATGTTTTACGTTCTGTGGATTATTATTACAAGCATAAAGAATTATAATAAATAGACCTAATATTAAGTATGAATTTTTCATTTTATTTTATTTTACATTTAGTATATTTTGTTCATCATTATAAATTGATAAAGCTATCCCAAGTCAATGCATATATTCTTTATATGCCCGCTTCAACTAATGCTTCCAAAAGTTGATCTGATACATTTTTGAGCATATTTAGATTTTATTCAACAAATTTATTTTATCAGCTTTTCTTTTTATTTTTCCAATATTCTGCTGCTTTCTTTTCCATTTTTTCTAATCTTGTAAAATAATCAGGAAACTCCTTTAAATGAGCCCAGGCAATTTTTCCTGTCATTTTTTTGTCATTATTTGTAATATTAGTTTCAGGATATTTTGTTCCATGTTCAAACTCAATATTTACTCCTTTTGTGAATTCCTCCAACTTTACTTCATCCCAATTGATGCCGAGATCATCACCGATCTCTTTTGCATCCTTTTCATTTAATTTTTTCATTTTTATATTATTTAGTTAATCAATTGTGTTCAATAATTCCCCAATTTTATACTGAGCTTTTTTTGAATATTTTGCCATGACATTTTTTGTTTGAAGACAATAAAAATTTTACTTTTTTAGTGCTTCAATTATTTTTTCACAAAAAGCCGGAAGATCTTTCGGGCTTCTACTCGTAATGAGTTTGTGGTCCACCACAACTTCCTCATCTTTCCAATCTGCTCCGGCATTTATAAGATCTGTTTTAATAGATTTATAAGATGTCAACTGTTTTCCTTTTAATAATCCGGTTTCAATTAATATCGAACCGGCATGACAAATAGCAGCCACCGGTTTCCCTTGTTCAAAAAAATCAGATACAAATTTTACGACCGATTGATTCGTACGCAATGTATCGGTATTCATCACACCACCCGGCAATACCAACATGTCGTAATCGGTAGCATGCGCATTGTCTATAATTACATCTACTTTAAATTCATCACTCCATTTTGTTTCTTTCCAAACCTTTATTTTTCCTTCTTTTAATGATATTACATCAACTGAGATTCCTTCTTTTTTCAAAGTTTCTATTGGTTACTCAAATTCAGATTGTTCAAAACCATCTGTAGCCATGACAGCTACTCTTCTCTTATTTAATTGTTTTTCCATTGTTATAAATTTTAATTTTTGACTTTCCGCAATAATCGCAACGATGTGAATAAGATTTCACAAGAAGACAAATATTGCCACTTTAGATAAAATAAGTGTTACATGATTTTTGGAATAAGTTGCATCTTTCACACATTTGGAAGGGTAAGAGATGTTGTCAGATCATGCCTTAAAAGCTGTGGAAGAGATACTGACAGTTATTAGCAGTATCATTTTTTCTAAGAAATAGCAAATAATCCCAACAATCCAATTAAATAAACAATCACTACCAGGAATGAATCAATGCCCATCCAAAGTAATTGCTTTCGGGGACGGAATATTAATCCG
>CAIWVT010000042.1 GCA_903916135.1 uncultured bacterium | reverse complement strand
GCTTAGTGTTTCTTAGTGTTCTTAGTGCCTCAGTGGTTGTTTTTTTTTATTTTTTTTATAGAATGATATATATTTCTCCCCATTATGTTATATTGATGGGTAATGTTTCTTAGTGTTCTCCGTGTCTCCGTGGTTTAATTTTATGAATGATTAATAATAAATGATGAAAAAACGATATTTTGCTCTAATATTCCTCTCCTTCTTTTTTGCTTCGCAAAGCTTTTCCCAAACCCTGAAATCTTTTTCGAAAGACAGCGAGCCATTTTTGAAAGAACTCACAGACTTATTCCAAGCTGTAACCTCCAAAGAACAAAAAGACTTGGGAAAAGACCTGATGATAGAGTTCTCCGACTTATGGTTGACCAACAAATTCACCAAAGACACCAAAGATTCCATCTATGCAATGTGCAACGTGATGTTGAAACGCAAGATGAAGACCTATCCCAACTACGAACAATATTTGCGCGCCGAAATTAACTTTTTCAAATCCAAGTTAGACGAAAACAGCTACTCCGCTTGGCATGTATGCCTTCGCAAACTTGCCGCCATGACCAACAACCTCCGATTTATGGCATTGCTTGAGTCAACCAACCTCTTGCTCTCGAAAACCTATCTCTACGAAACCCAACTCACTTCGTGGAAGTCCAATTCCGCCGACTATACCTTCGTTTACGATTCCCTGCCTTACTTTGAATTCCCCGCTTTAGACCTTACCTGCGTGAAAAGAAACGACTCCACCACCATCTACAACACCCAAGGGCGCTTCTATCCCACCACCAACACATGGGTGGGCAAAAACGGAACCGTCAATTGGATTCGGGCAGGCTATCCGCAGGAAGAAGTCTTTGCCGAAATCCATAAAAAGTACGCCATTCAGTTGAGCAAGTCGGAGTTTGACATAGACACTGTTACCTTTTATAATAAAAACCTCTTCCAACGCCCTTTGTATGGCAAGTTAGAAGAAAAAGTGTTGGCAGATGTGAGTGCCGAGCGTATTTCCTACCCCCGTTTCACCTCTTTCGACAATAGATTGGAGCTGAAAGACATCTTCAAAGATATTGATTACGAAGGCGGCTTCGCCCAATACGGACCCAAGCTGATGGGCATGGGCGACAAAGACCGCAAAGCCTATCTCTACTTCAAAAAAGACAACAAACGCTTCGTGAAACTAAGTTCCAAAGAGTTCATCATGCGAAAAAACATGATAGGTTCCGATTTAACTGCCGTGGTTATCTATGTGGACAAAGACTCCATCACTCATGCCGGCGTGAACATGAAATACAGCAACGAGAATCGCGAATTGAGCCTCATCCGTGAGAATAACGGCATCTCCAAAAGCCCCTATTTCAACACCTATCATAAAATAGATATGTATGTGGAAGCTTTATATTGGAAACTTGACCAGGCAAAGCTTGATTTCACCTTCATCAAAGGCATCACCAGCGAAAGTGCCGCCAATTTTGAGTCCGACAACTATTATAGTGAATATAGATGGGAGAAGTTGCGCGGATTAGACGACATACATCCCCTCATCGTGCTGAAAAGAATCGCTGATGAGCGCGGCAGTAAGACCATCACCGAAGATGATATCATCAACAAGATGAAGGTTGCCCGTTCGCAGATACAGGTGATGCTGCTCAACTTTGCCGAAAAGGGATTCATCATTTATAATATAGATGAAGGAATCGTTACCCTGAAAGACCGCATCTATAACTACCTAAACGCAAAGAACGGCAAGACCGATTATGATGTCATCCAGTTTAACTCCGTGATTTCTTCCCAACCCAATGCCACGCTCAACCTGATGAACTTCGAGTTGAAGCTGCGCGGAGTGGCGCGTGTCTATTTGAGCGATTCGCAATCGGTGTTTGTGGAACCTTATGAGCAAGAAGTTATCCTGAAAAAGAATCGCGACTTCATTGTTGACGGTAGAATCCATGCGGGTTTGTTTGATTTCTATGGAAAGAAGTTTGCCTTCAGCTATGATAAGTTTAAGTTCGATATGGCAATGGTTGACTCCATGAGTTTTAAGGTACAAGACCGCTCGCAACCCACAGATTTATACGGGCATCATCCTTTGGTGAAAGTGCGCACCGCCATCGAAGACCTCAATGGCGAAATGCTCATTGACCATCCCAACAACAAGTCGGGTTTAAAGCCATTCCCAGGCTATCCCTCCTTTATCAGCAACAAGGATGCGTATGTCTATTACGACAAACCCTTTATCTTTAAGAAAGTTTACACCCGCGACCGCTTTTATTTCCGATTGCAGCCCTTCCGTATAGATAGCCTCGACAGTTATAACAGCGAGAAGAAGCAGTTTAACGGTTACTTGGTTTCGGCGGGCATTTTCCCCGACATTGTGGAGCCTCTCACCGTGCAGCCTGACTATTCTTTAGGATTTGTTATTAAAACGCCTGCCGGCGGATATCCAGCTTATGGCGGCAAAGGCAGATACGACTCCATCGTTGACTTGAGCTATAAAGGGTTTTTAGGTAGAGGCTCTCTGAAATATCTTACCTCGATGACCTATTCGAAAGACTTCGTGTTTTTCCCCGATTCGCTGTGGGCGGAAGCGTATAAATATACCATACAAGAGAAAGCCACCGCAGTGGAATATCCTGCTGTTTACACCGAAGATGTTTCCGTTAGATGGTTTCCGTATAAAGACATCATGAACGTGAAACAAAAATCCAAGCCTTTCGATTTGTTCTCGTCCAAAGCCATATTGCACGGTGCACTAAGCCTAAAACCTACGGGCTTATCTGCCGCAGGCACTATGATTTTCGGTAAAGTGGAGATGCTTTCCAATGAATATATTCTGAAACATCACACCTTTACGTCCGATACCACTCGCGTGAAGTTCAAGACGCCCGACCTGAGTGATTTGGTGCTACAAACCGATAACTTCAACGTAAATATAGACTTCAATAAGCAATTGGGTAAGTTTAAATCCAATGATGAAAACTCGAAAATCACCTTCCCGTTCAACAATTATGCTTGTTATTTGTATAATTTCGATTGGTATATGGATAAAGATTTGCTGAAGTTCCAAAGCAGCATGAAGCAAGAGTTGGCTTATCTGAAAACCAAATCTAAGAAGGAATTGATTGATGAGGAACTCACACAATCGCGTTTCATTTCCGAACATCCTGCACAAGATTCGCTTAATTTCTATGCGCCGGAGGCGATGTATAACCTGAACGAGAATATCATCTATGCAAGTGATGTTCCCATCATCAAGGTTGCCGATGCAGCCATCTATCCCGATTCGGGACGCATCACTGTTTTGAGAAAAGCCGAGATGTTACCGCTAAAGAACTGTATGATTATCGCCAACACCGACACGAAATACCATTTTATTTATGATGCTACCGCAGATATCGTCTCCAAAAAGAAATACTCCGGCATGGGTACTTATGATTATGTTGATGAAATGGATACCCGTCAGAAGATATATCTGAACATGATTAAGGTGGACTCCACAGGTCAGACGTATGGCGTTGGCGACGTGAACGAACAAGCGAATTTCACGCTGAGTCCCTTCTTTGGCTTCCTTGGAAAGACGTATCTGTATGCGGATAAAGAATTCCTCAACTTCGATGGGGGAACGCGCATCAAGCAAGACTGCGACACCCTCAAGAGAAAATGGTTGCGCTTCACTGCTGACATTGATCCCAAGAATGTTGCCATTCCCGTTTCGGACAAACCAAGAGAATTTGTGAAAGGAACCGTAGGGAATATCCTTGGCTTGGGATTGTATATGGGCGATGATTCCACCTTGGTGTATCCTGCCTTTTTGCAATACAAAAAACGCTTTAACGATTTCGATGTCATCAGTGCGCAAGGCAAATTAACGTATGACAAGGCTGCGGAACGATATTACGTCGGACCGGAGATTGATTCGTCCTCTAAAGATATCAAAGCTGAGAACTACATCTATCTAGATAGAAAGAGATGTATGATTTTTGGCGAGGGCAAAGTCAATATGGGTGCGGAGTTAGGTCGGGTGAAGTTTGAGTCTTACGGATCCGCTGAGTTGAATATGACTACGGGTACCACCAATTTCGATTTGATAGCGAATATAGATTTCTTCTTCGATAAAGATGCTACGGATATATGGACCAAGTCCATTTCGGAGAACGCCGGATTGGAGGCAGCCGACCCGGGAAGCGATAAATTTTTCAACGCGATGCGTTTTATGCTTGGTAATAAGAAAGCCGATGAGTTGATGAAACAATTGAGCCTGTCGGGTAAGTTTAAGAACATCCCTGATGAGCTTTCTCACACGATAGTTATCTCTGACGTTAAGTTTGTTTGGAATGAAAAGTCGCGCTCTTTCGTTTCCGATGGACCTATTGGCATCGCGATGATAGGCGACAAACAACTCAATAAATATGTGGACGGATATATTGAAGTGGCACACAAACGTAGCGGCAATATTCTCAATATGTACTTCAAAATTGGCGATGATTGGTACTATTTCAACTATCAGATGAACAAGCTTCAGTCAATATCATCGCGCAAAGACTATAATGACGCGATTAAAAAAGCCATGGAGGCAAACAAAAACATACAGAAAGCTGAAGACAAACAGCCGCAGTATGCTTATATCATTGCTACCGAAAAGCGAAAGAAAGACTTCTTGAAGAAAATAGGTAAGAGTGAAGACCCCAACGAAACACCCGACCAATAAGGCTGATTGTTGTTATTTGAAAAAAGATTTCATCAATACTATTTGTAAAAACATAAAATGATTTATATTTGCAGCCGAATTAGCAGAGGAAATCAAATCAATTAATACGTTTTCACTATGTATAACAACATTCAGGATAAAGATTTATCTGAAAAGATAAAAGAGCTTTGGCGCATCGTGGGCAATTCACCCATGGTGGTCATCCGTTTCACCTATAAGGGCGAGTTGCGCAAGGTATATGCCAAGGTGGAACAGTTTAACATCACGGGCAGTATCAAAGACCGCATGGCGCTTTATATCCTGCAAGAAGCTTATCAAACGGGCAAAATAAAGAAAGGCGACGCCATCGTGGAAGCCACCAGCGGCAACACGGGCATAGCCTTTTCGGCTATCGGCAAATCTTTGGGTCATAAGGTAAGTATCGTGATGCCCGACTGGATGAGCAAAGAACGGGTGGATATTATCCGTAGTTTGGGTGCCACCATCATTCCCGTGTCGAAAGCAGAGGGAGGCTTTTTGGGCAGCATCCGCATCACCGAAGAGATTGCCGCCCACAATCCTAACATTTTTCTTCCCCGTCAGTTCGAGAACGAAAATAATGTGAAGGCTCACGAAGCCACCACAGGTCCGGAGATATATCATCAGTTGCTTTCTGCCGACGTAGTGCCCGATGCTTTTGTGGCAGGGGTCGGCACAGGAGGCACCATCATGGGTGTGGGAAACTATTTGCGCACCATCAATCCAAACATAAAACTTCACGCTATAGAACCCTTGGAATCGCCCACGCTCACCACGGGTTGCAAAATAGGAAACCATCGTATTCAAGGTATCTCAGATGAATTTATTCCCAAGATATTGAAATTGGATGCGCTCGATGAGGTTCTCATGGTGTCGGATGGTGATTCTATCATCATGGCACAGAAATTGGCTTCGCAATTAGGTTTGGCGGTAGGCATATCGTCGGGAACCAATTTGATAGGCGCCGTCATCGCTCAAAACGCTTTGGGAAAAGATGCGGTAGTTGCCACCGTATTTTCTGATAACAACAAAAAGTATTTGAGCACCGATTTGATGCGCAACGAACCCGTCAAAGAAGGTTATTACAGTACAGATATCGAACTGCTTGACTACACCATCATCAAACGGGCATGCATCAGTTGTGCCGATTTGATTAACTGCAAAAAAGATTTCAAGATAGTGTAACTCCAAGTCTATTACACACGAATTGCGCAAAGTATTTTCTGTAAAAACATATACAATGCGCCCATGGCGAAGAGTTTTTTTTCTACCACAAAGGCACTAAGACACAAAGAAACACGAAGTTTTTGAATGTTGGTAACTTAAAATGGTATGGCTTTGTGACCCTTTGTGTCCTTGTGTCTTAGTGGTATTCTTTTTCTTTGTGGTTTATGGGGTAGGCTCTACATATAAATTTCTTTCCTATTTTGTATAAGATATGGTGCGAATGTGTAATTTTGCACCCTCAATACTACACACATGACCGAACTCGAAAAATATTTCGCCCCCTTCAAAGAGAATATCGTTGGCAACGACCAAGTTTTTGATACGCCCTACGGCAGCGTCACCATGATCTATGCCGATTGGGTCGCCAGCGGACGCCTTTACAGACCCATCGAACGAAAAATCACTGAGGAGTTCGGTCCGTTTATCGGCAACACCCACACCGAAACGAGCGAAACCGGCACCCGCATGACCAACGCCTATCATCTGGCGCAACGTATCATCAAAGAACATGTACATGCCGACAAAAACGATGTGATTATCACTTCGGGTACGGGCATGACATCCGTAATCAACAAACTGCAACGCATCTTGGGCTTGCGCAATTGTCAACTGCTCATCGAAAGTCGCTGCCCAAAGAAATGCGAGAAACCCGTGGTGTTTATCACCCACATGGAACATCATTCCAATCACACTTCGTGGTACGAAACCTCCGCGGATGTGGTGTTGATTACCCCTGATGCAAATCTCTTGGTTGATTTGGACCAACTGAAAGAGGAATTGGAGCGCTACAAAGACCGCAAAGTGAAGATAGGTTCGTTCACCGCCTGCTCCAACGTCACGGGGGTTGCCA
Source organism: uncultured bacterium (assembly GCA_903916135.1). GTDB lineage: Bacteria > Bacteroidota > Bacteroidia > Bacteroidales > CAIWKO01 > CAIWKO01. The sequence goes on along the minus strand of CAIWVT010000042.1, from coordinate 7,022 downwards.
CGCCCTATCATCAGATGGCGAAATTAATGCATGAATACGGCGGCGTTTGTTTTGTGGATTTTGCTGCTTCGGCTCCCTATATGGACATCAATATGCACCCCAAAGATCCACAGGAAAAATTGGATGCTATTTTCTTTTCGCCCCACAAGTTTTTGGGTGGTCCCGGCAGTTCAGGCGTGTTGATTTTCGACTCAGCACTGTACCCCAATCATGCACCAGACCAACCCGGTGGCGGCACCGTGGATTGGACCAACCCCTGGGGAGAATATAAATACTTGGACGACATAGAAGCCCGCGAAGACGGCGGCACCCCGGGCTTTTTGCAAGCCATCCGCATCGCTTTGTGCATAGATTTGAAGAATCAGATGGGCACCGCAAACATGATGAAACGAGAAGAAGAGTTGTTGGCAATAGCCTTCGACCGTATGCCTAAGATTCCCGGCATACACATTTTAGCCGATAATGTGCAAGATAGATTGGGCGTCATTTCGTTCTATCTGGATGGCATACATTATAATTTAGCAGTGAAACTGCTGAACGACCGCTTCGGCATACAGGTGCGCGGGGGTTGTGCCTGTGCTGGCACCTACGGACACTTTCTCTTGGACGTTACCTATCAGAAATCGCAAGACATCACCTCGAAAATCACCCACGGCGACCTTTCGGAGAAACCCGGTTGGATACGCCTCTCCCTCCACCCTACTATGACCAACAACGAATTGGTTTTTGTGATAGATGCTATTGCCGACATGGTGAAGCATTACACCGAATGGGCGAAAGACTACGACTACAACCCCCATACCAACGAATTCAAATCGCGCATCACCACGGTGGAGGATGTGGAGAAGGTTCGGGGGTGGTTTCGGTTGGAAAGTCATCCCGACACTCCGTGTGCGGGACAGGTTTAGGTCATTAGGTCATTTGGTGGTCATTTATTGTCATTTGGTGGTCATACCGACATTTCATGTACGGGATAGGTGCGTATCGGGACAGGTACGTGTGCAGGACAGGCTCTAACGAGGCTTTAAAAAGTACCGTAGGTACGAAAGTATGGTAGAAAAAACGATTAAAAGTAGTATAAAAGTTCCGTAGGCACGACATTATTAAAAGCAAAATTTAACCGGACAACAGTGTATAATTTTAATAAAAACTTAATAATTGCTATTTATATCTGAAATAATAGTTGTACTTTTGTTGCTTAGCATATCATTGTTTTATGTTTGACAATACAATGCAACTGTATTTTAGAAATATCATAAATCAACATGCTGCTTTTTATCATAATTCTAAGGTTTTGATAAACTTGCGAAAGTGGAGTTATTAGTTATTTCTTAAAAATATGTAGTGTGGAAACAGATAGCAAATACAAGATTCTTTTGGCTGATGATGAGCCGCAAAATATTAAAAACATGTTTAATGCATTGAATGTTGACGCCTATCGTATATTTGTAGCATCTACAGGGAAGCTTGCTGTGGAATTAGCCATAAAACATGTGCCCGATGCCATCATCATGGATTGGGATATGCCTGAAATGAACGGAATGGAAGCTATAAAAATTATCAGGAACACCCCTGAAATAAAAGATATTCCTATCATAGTTGCCACCGGCAAAATGATTAGCATGGAAAATCTGCGTACTGCTCTCGAAACAGGTGCGAATGACTACATCCGAAAACCTTATGACCCTATAGAAATTGATGCGCGAGTAAAGTCAATGATCCGCTTACGAGAAGAACAGTTGAAAACAATTAGGCTGGAAACGAAAATCAATCAATGGAAATTGGAGGAAGCAAATCGTAACATTGAATTAAATAATCAGGCACTTGTAGCCTCAAAAATCAGATTGATTTACCATAATAAAAACAATGAATCGTTGATAGAAAATTTACGGAATCTTAGCGATAGTGTGGGCGTGAAAGCAAAAAAAAAGATCTTTGACATTGTTTCCGATTTGAAATCAAATACGCGAAGCTACAATTGGACTGAATTTGAAAATCATTTCGATAAAGTGCATCCGGCTTTTTTTTCCAATCTGCACAAACGTTTCCCCGATTTAAGCAGTAACGAAATAGAACTTTGTGTTTTTATTAAACTCACTATGACTACAAAAGAAATTATGGCAATTACATATAAAACTGATAATACATTGAAAAAAGCACGGCAGCGACTGAAAAAGAAGTTTGGTTTAACAACAGATGAGTCCTTATATAGCTTTATCAAAGAAATTAACTAAAGCGTATAAACATACTGCATTTAGAACACCACATAAACAAATACCATAACCACACGAGACCCCGAAGTGAAAACACAAAATAGCGAATGAGAATCCGGAACACAGTTTTACTTTTTCTTTTACTGCAACTACATGTATTTTGTGGGAGCGCACAATGCGATTCCTTGTTACATGAATTCAAAGGAATTCCTAAGACAGCGGGCAATATTGCTACATTAATTGATGTGTCGTATAATCTTGTTGATTATAACGTGGACAGTGCATTGAGTTGTGCTTATCAAATTCAGCAAATTGTGATTCCTGCCAATGCAAGTGAATTACAGTGTAAGGTATTACTAAATTTAGGTAATCTTACTAAAATCAGCGGAAAATATAATGAAGCAAACAAATTCTTATCCGAATCCTTGGGTATTGCCGAAAAAAACAACATCGTTTCCGCTAAAATTATCATCCTATATGAAATTGGCGATTTAAATCGTTGCATCGGTCTTTTAGACCAAAGTTTATATTATCTGTATTCGGCGAAATTTTTTGCACACAAAAACAAAGTAAGTCTGCAGTACCCCGAAATGTATGACCATATCAGTTCTGCTTTTTATGAGCTTACCGAGCATACTCATCCCAATTTCAAACTCACGACTATTCCGAATCAAAACGAATTTAGTTTGACAAAAAGTACGGCAGGCGATTTTGCCAAACTATGTAAAATATATGCCGATTCTGCTCTGCTGCTTTCGGAGATTAACAAGGATAACAGAACGAAATTAAGTTGTTTGAATATTCTTGGAGCCTACTATCGGCAACAACATAATTCGGATAAAGCTATTGAGTATTTCCAAAAAGCCATTAAGCTGGCAACACGCATGAACTATAAAACGGATATTCCCAACTATTATATCAATATTGCAAGAACCTATTTTGCCAAAAAGCAATATGAGAAAGCCATTGAGTATGGTTTAAAAGCATACCAGATGGCTATGGATTTGAATATTTTAGTGTATAAATCAACAGCAGCACATATTTTGCATGTTTCTTACATAGAAATAAAAGATTATAAAAACGCACTATCCTATACTGAAATTGAAGGCAGTACACGCGAAGAAATGAATAGTCAGCAAAATTGGAATACCGTCACGGAACTCGATAAGAAATATCAATCCGAACAAAAACAAAAAGAAATAGAGTATCAAAAAACATTGCTCGATTTAAAAAATACCGAAGTCTTCTGGCGAAATATCATTATTGCCGTTATGATACTTGCCTTCATTGTTATCGGAATCGGAATAATTTATATACAAAAACAAAAAACGGTATTGTTCAAACAAAAAGAAGAAATAGCAATTCAATATGAACGTCTCGAAACATTAGACCAATTTAAAGAATCCCTTACTCATGCGCTGGTACACGATTTAAAAAACCCTTTGAGCCAGATATTGATCAACACCAGCAACCAAAATGTATGCAATGCAGCACGGAAAATGCTACAGCTTGTTATGAACATGCTTGATGTGGAAAAATACGAAACCACCAAGTTCAAACTCAACAAGGAAATTCACTCTTTGCGCTACATAGTGGAAGAAGTGAAGAATGGGCAGGAACTCAGTCTGAGAGAGAAAAACCTTGTCTTGAACTTCCATTTCGATGATTTTTTGGTGTTGACCGATAAAGACATTATGATTCGGGTTTTTGATAATTTGCTGTCGAATGCCTTGCGCTTTTCGCCACAAAACAGCAGCATTGATGTTTTTGCCGAAAAATCAGGAGACGACATCATACATATTGGCGTAAAAAACTATGGTGAACCCATACCCGAGGATTCTTTGCCCTATATTTTCGACAAATACCGCCAATTTGAACAACCCAACAGCAGGTCCCACCGCTCCACTGGCATGGGACTTACCTTTTGCAAAATGGCTGTGGAGGCTCACGGTCAAAATATCAAAGCCGAAAACCTGAACAATGGCGTAATGTTTTCCTTTTCCCTCACCGGAAAAATAAATCCACAGCAGCAACACGACTCCGAAATCGAAAAACCAACTATCGTTTTGACGCAGGATGAAAAAGCACTGTTGAAACCCTTTTTCGAGCAGTTGAAAAACATCGGTGTTCATCAGGTTTCCGACATATTGCAGGTTTTAAATAAAATTCCAGACACATCCGAAAACATCCATGCGATGAAAGAGCAAATCAGAGATGCTGGTTTTGCTTGCAACATGGAGTTTTATAATCAATTAATTCATCACGAAATCTCTTGATTTTTTCTTCGCAACTATCGCCAAAGCTACCCTAAACGATATTTCAGACGACTATGTTTCCTTGGATGCTTTTTCATCCTAAATAATCATGTTTGCTTGCCAAATTTTTATGTCGTTCCTTCGCAACATAAATTCAACACTATTCTCTATTCTATCCCTATTTAATCCCTACGGGATACGGAATTTTCGGAATGCTATTCTTTTTTCTACCGATATTAAATCCCTACGGGACTTAATGTTGTGTGGGTTTATTTTTCTATAAATATTTTGTCCCTACGGGACTATCTTAGACGATGAAATCCACTATCCCGTAAGGATTTGATATGTATAGAACATTTCAATACACGGTTTTTTATGTCCCGTTAGGGACGGCATAAAAGTTAATCGGACAACAATGATTCTTTATGTAAAATGCACAGATTTATCCCGTTTTAAGCATAATAGTTGAAAAATGATGAAAAAATGATGAAATTTGACAGTTTCTCATTTCACCATAATTTACGCGAAAATCACTTATAATATGCTTAATAAGAAATAGTAAACATTCCTTATGTCTTGTTTTTCTTGCTCGTGTACCCATTTTGTACCCCCTCATATTTTTGCATTTGGAGAAATGTGATGTACATTTGTCAAAAAAAAAACAAAAGATTGTATAATGCAAAACCAATTTCTACTGATATGATGTCAGCGACTTGCCATAAATACGTAAACAAGGCTTTGACCTCGCACACTACTGTTGCTTGCTCCTCGACTTCATGTCGCAGGAAGCAACCGCATCTGTTCGGGCTGTTATGTGTATGGGCTGTCGCCATCAAATCTTTTAGTAGCAAACAAAGCATTTTTACTTGTTTTTCCTATCTATCTGATTATCTACAAATAAAACTCAAGCACACGTTTTTTAAATCTATTTTTGCGTTTTTTAGGTGGAATCACAGCACTTGTGCTTGGAAGCACAGTATTTTGAATTGGAAGCACAGTACTTTGAATTGGAAGCACTGTACTTTGAATTGGAAGCACTACACTGGTGCCTATAAGCACTGCACTTGTGCCTATAAGCACTGCACTTTGGATTGGAAGCACAACACTTGTGATTGGAAGCACAGCAAAATAAAACGCATCTACAAGGCTTTTACGAGCAAACGCCTCTATGCAAAATATGTGTATATGTTTATTGATTATAAACAAAGTTGTAAAAATTTTATTCAATTCTATAGCAAACTTTACGATTTTGCTTTCCATTGCCACTGCGGTTACCCCAATGTGCTCCGGCATGAAAAGCATATCATTAATTATAGAAATAAATCGGGACAGCCCATATTCTATACGGGTTTTTCATGAATGAATTTCAGCAATAACAGCTAAAAACTATTTTTATCTATCAATATATTTATCAAAATAAGTAATAATAATCATCAAAAAATTAAATAAAATGACAAAAAATTTTCCGACCACCATTTTAGGTTTATTCCTTTATTTCGTTGTTGTAATGGCTTATTTAACCGCCAATGCCGTTAGACTCGGCATCTCAACCGCAAAACTCACCGCCTTAGCCGCCATTTATGGCGATGTGGACCTTCCCGACACCTATATGTATTTTAAAGCCCTTTGGGACGACGCCACCGGAACCCGCACCAGATTAGTGAAAGCAGGCTTACGCGCCAAATCAAAGGAGATGCGGACGGCTTTGAGCGCTATTTATAACGACATCCCTGCCAGCAAATGGACCACCGCTGACCGCGAAACATTAGGTCGCAAAACAGGGTTACCTAAAACGAAAGAAACTCCAACCAGTCCGATTTCTGAAGTTTGTATTCCCGATATCGTTTTGCTCACCAACGGACAGTTTGCTATCAGCACCCGTTCGCGATTCGATAAAAAACATTATGCGATTCCCGAAACAGCCGACATGGTCGAAATCATGTATGCCATAGTGGAAGGCAAACGCAAAATTGACGAAACCACCGACAAAAAAGTGTTGAAAGTATGCGACGGTCCATCAGACACTAACAATAAAGAACTATTCAAAACTGCTAAGTTTCAGGTTAACGTTGACCCAAAGTTTGCCGGATTCGATTTCAAATTCTGGATTCGCTGGACATTGGCAAGCCACAGAAATTTGGCTGGACCCTGGAGCGGACCTCATACGCATACCGTAGGGTAGCGCTCCAACGCATCCGACGATATACCTCATAGCGTCGGATGCGTTTTTAAAGACATTGACGTGGAATAGACCAACCACTTTAAAAAACAAACCTGACCCATACAGGCATCTTACAGTGGGGCTTTTCCCGACAAGGCAATTGTCGGGGGCAGTTTCCGAAAAGCCTTTAGAGTAGGAAAATTAAAAACTAATAACATGAAAAAAACATTTATTTTTTTAATTGCGCTATTTCTGACATTCATTAGTAGTGCAGCCATGGCTCAAACATCAAGCATCGCAACGGAGTCTCCAAAGGATTCTCGTGCTAAAGCCGAAAGAACCATCACGGAGGCAGATCTCACAAGTACTATAGTGGTGGGTGAAAACACGTTT
>CAIWVT010000041.1 GCA_903916135.1 uncultured bacterium | reverse complement strand
TGGCAAAATGGATATTTTGTGGCTCGATGGCGGTTGGGTGCAGCCCGGAACACCAACTACTCCCACGTGGGGCAAAATTCCCAATGCTCAGGATATTGATATGGATAAGATTGTGAAGATGGCACGCTCATATCAGCCGGGAATTATTGTGGTTGACAGGGCTGTGGAAGGCGTCAACCAAAACTATCTGACGCCTGAACAACAGATACCCGAAAAGCCTTTGCCCTATCCCTGGGAAACCTGTATGACTATGGCTACCAGTTGGAGTTATGTGCCTAACGATACTTATAAATCAACACGGGAGATAATTCATACGCTTTGTACTATCGTTTCGCGGGGTGGAAATCTGTTGCTGAATATTGCTCCCGGACCTGATGGCGATTTCGATACGGTGGCTTATCATCGGCTGGCGGAAATAGGTAAATGGATGGACGTGAACAGTACCGCTATCTATGGCACAACACCAATCGCTCCTTATCAAATCGGCAAAATAGTGTTTACTGCTAAAAAGAATACGGTGAATGTTATTTATCTTGCTGATGAAAAAGAAAAGGAAATGCCAGCAACCATTACTATTAAAGGATGGACACCAAAAGCCGGAAGTAAAGCAAGGTTGTTGGAGACTGATAAAACGCTTCAGTGGAAGAATGTTGATGGAAACACTGAAATAACGATACCTGAGTGGTTTCGAAAGAATCCACCGACGGATTGGGCGTGGGTGGTGAGATTTGAATAAGAGTAGAAATGGGAAAGTTATTAGGTTTATTGAATTTACCTATTATTCAATCTTTGCTGAGTAAAATCTTATCATCATAAAATTAGTATCGATGAAAAAAATAGTTGCTTTAGTGTTTTTCGTTTTGTTTTGTTTTCAGATTAAAGCCCAGATATATAAAGATTCACTATCTTCGGTGGAGGCAAGGGTGAGGAATCTGCTGGAGCTGATGACGCCTGAAGAAAAGTTTCGGCAATTGTTTATGATTCCGGGAGATATGGGCAAGGATACGGCTGTTTATAGGAGCGGTTTGTTTGGTTTTGAGATTACAGAAACGGATAAGGATGATGATGCGGCTCATCAAATGGTGAAGATGAGTGCGGGGACTTCTGCTGTGAAAACTGCTGAAAAAGTGAATGATATGCAGCGCTTTTTTCGTAATGAAAGCCGGTTGGGCATCCCTGTGATTCCGTTTGATGAGGCGCTGCATGGGCTGGTGAGAAAAGGGGCAACGGCGTTTCCGCAGTCGGTAGGGCTGGCGGCGACATGGGATATAGCGCTGATGCATAAGGTGTCGGGCGCGATTGCTGTGGAGTGCAAAACGCGGGGCATAAGGATGGTTCTGTCGCCGGTGGTGAATGTGGCTACGGATGTTCGCTGGGGAAGGACTGAGGAGACGTATGGAGAGGATGCTTTTTTGGTTGGGGAGATGGCTGTGGCATTTGTGAGTGAATTTGAGAGAAATGGAATTGTTACGACGCCGAAACATTTCGTGGCAAATGTGGGCGATGGGGGACGGGATAGTTATCCTATTTACTGGAACGAGCGTTTATTGCGGGAGGTTTATCTGCCGCCGTTCGAGGCTTGTTTTAAGCGGGGCGGGGCGCGGTCGGTTATGACGGCGTATAATTCGCTGGACGGGAGTCCCTGCAGTGCCAACGACTGGTTGTTGAATCAATTGTTGAAAAAGGAATGGGGATTTAAGGGATTTGTGATTTCGGATGCGGGAGCAACAGGAGGCGCTAATGTGTTGCATTTTACAACGAAGGATTATCCTGAGTCGGCTGCTAAATCAATAAATAACGGTTTGGATGTGATTTTTCAGACTTCAATAGAACATGAAAAACTTTTTATGCCGCCTTTTAAGGATGGAAGTATAAATCAGAGCACTATAGACAGCGCCGTGGCGAGGGTGCTGCGAATTAAATTCGGGCTGGGAATGTTTGAACATCCTTATGTTGATGCCAAAGAAGCGGGCAAATGGAGCGAGAATAATGAGCATAGAATGATTGCGAAACAGGCTGCACTTGAATCAATTGTGCTGCTGAAAAATGAGGATAAGACTTTGCCGCTTTCGGAGAATATCCGAAGTATAGCTGTGGTTGGGGCGGATGCTGTGGAAGGACGTTTGGGAGGATATAGCGGTGAGGGGAATAGTCCGGTGAATATTCTAAAAGGGGTTAAAAACAGAGCAGGCAAAGAGGTGGAAGTGAGGTATGCCAAAGGATGCGAACGGGAAATGAAGGAATATCAAACGGTGGCTTCGGATTTTTTATCGTGTAATGTGAATGGTAAAACGCAAGTGGGAATGTTGGGTGAATACTTCAATAACATCACTTTAAGCGGGAAACCTGCCTTGACGCGTATTGATGCGCAACTACAGTTTCAATGGACGCTGTATTCTCCCGATCCTGAGAAACTGACGTATGATTTCTACTCGGTTAGATGGACGGGAAAACTGAAAGCACCGGCAACGGGGAGATTTAAGATTGGGATAGATGGGAATGATGGCTATAGGCTTTACCTGGACGATAGTTTGCTGATAGATGATTGGAAAAAGGTGGGGAAACAAACAATAATGCGGGATTATGCTTTTGAGAAGGATAAGGAATACAGTTTGCGGATAGAATATTTTGAGCCTACGGGGAATGCACGATTTAATCTGGTGTGGAATTATGGTATAGCCGATAATGAGGAGGTTGAAATTGAGAAAGCTGTTGCGATTGCAAAGCGTAGCGACGTGACCATAGTGGTAGCAGGTATTGAAGAAGGGGAATTTCGTGATAGGGCTTTGTTGGGGTTGCCGGGCAGGCAGGAAGAGCTTATCAATAAGATAGCGCTCAGTGGGAAACTTGTTGTGGTGGTGTTGGTGGGTGGCAGCGCGATAACAATGAACAATTGGTTGGCGAAAATTCCTGCTGTGGTGGATGTGTGGTATCCCGGCGAAGAAGGTGGGAATGCTGTGGCAGAGGTTTTGTTTGGGGATTATAATCCAGCGGGGAGGTTGCCTATAACGTTTCCTGTGTCGGAAGGACAACTGCCGTTGGTGTATAATCACAAACCTACGGGGCGGGGCGATGATTATGATGATTTGACGGGGCAGCCGTTGTTTCCATTTGGTTATGGATTGAGTTATACGAGCTTTGAGTATACGGAATTGGAAATCGGAAAGAAGAGTTTCAAAGCGTGGGATTCTACATTGGTGGAATGTACTGTAACCAATAGCGGAAAAACGGCAGGCGATGAAGTGGTTCAATTATATATTCATGATGAACTGGCATCGGTGGTGCGACCTATCACGGAGTTGAAGGGGTTTCAAAGGATACATCTGAAAGCCGGGGAAAGCCGCGCAGTGACTTTTATGATTACGCCTGAAATGCTTTCGATGTGGAACATTGACATGAAAAAGCTTGTTGAGGCGGGGGATTTTCGAATTATGATTGGGGCTTCATGTAAAGATATTCGGTTGCGGGGGATGATACGGGTGGTGGAATAAATTGTTCTATCGCCACCAAACAATGGGTGGGTTGGTCATTTCTTCACCAAAGCGTTTTGCCTTGTTGATATCAAATTGATGATGAAACTGTAGGTAGCAATCGAAGCGGATTTGCCCGCTTTGGTCTGCCTTGAAGTTTGTGTTCCAATAATTGTTCAGTGCATATAGAAATAGTGTGGCAGAGGGCGTGGCTCGTGGTTTCCATGCTTTAACGGAATTGTTTAAAGGTCGTTCATCGGTCAGGCTGCCGATTTCAAACAGTGCTGCTTGTGGAGAACTTAGGGTAACACCATAATCGGAACCACTCACATCTATCCATCGTTGCACAGAATAGAAATCATGGTTTGCGCCGGGTATCTGACCTTTGCTGGGGATATAAAAGGTGTCGGAAATGCCTATGCGATTCACAGGATAATTGATGTTAAAAGGAAAGGCTATATGCAGGGATTTTTTGTCGCGTATGGGTTTTTTATCTATCAGGGTGGTTAATTGCACATAGTTCAAATCGCGAAACACGGTGTAATAATAGGAAATAGTGTTGGTGCCCTCTAAGCTGCAATCAATCCGTAAGCTTCTTTTTATGGGTCCATCTTCAATTACTGAGACTTTATTAACGTGAGAGAAACTTTGCACATCAGGGTTCAATCCTTTGATATAAATAGCCTGATTTAAGCCAGAGAAAGTACTCGTGTCAACACATTGTTTGCCATCATAAAGAAACGCATTTAGTGCCCCTGTAATAGGGTCGGCGTTTAAGGTATTTAATGGCTTTGTGTAATTAGGGATGGAATCTGACATCGCTAAATGATAGGTTTTATGACCTTTTGCAGGGATGTCTTTTGCAAAAAAACAGATGTTATCATTGCTGAAGCGCTGGAAAAAACAAGGCTGTCCTTTTTCATCTATCAATATATTTCCTTTTTGATTGATGGGCAGATTGGTTTCCACATAGCCACTTCGAACGTATGCCAAGGTGTTATAAACCACAAGTTCTGTTTTATTCAAGTTAGTTGGAAGTAATACCGATTCTATCTTTGCTATATATTTTTTTGCAGAATCAATAAAAGCTTTTTTATACTGCCATTGACTAAGTGTGAATTCATCGTCGGGTGAAGAAATGCTGTTCCAGGCGCCCCAGGTGTGTTCATTAAACATGATGATGTTTTTGTGAGCCTCGTAAAACCATTTATCATCTAAGGCTTTATCCTTATTGATTTCACCTATCTTCTCCAACTGACTGATATGATTGCTCAAAATGCGTGTTTCACCCTCTTCCGCAGCAGTAGAATAAGCACCATCCTCCCAATAGGGGGTGAAATCGCCGGAATATGTAGGGAGCACACCCCCATATTTCTTTTCAAATCGTTGCATCATGTCGTCAACTCCTGAAATAACAAGCTGGGGAGAGTAATAAGTGGCGTTCCAATTCCGCACAAAATCGCTCAGATTCTTATCCACAGGACCATTATCAGATTTGATGGTATAGCGCAATTGAACCATGTCATAAGGGTAATGGGTAGAATCAAGTTCATTAAGGTAAGCAACTAATTTCTCCTTAATTTTGTCTGCCATATTTTCAGCAGGTATTTGATGGAAGAGATTATAGCCACGACCGGCAGTCCAGACAAGGATTTTGTTTTTGTTGTCGGTGGTTTTCCAGTAGAAGGGTTTATCGCCCAAATCGCGAATGGTGGCTCCTATTCTGTCGCCTCTGTCGGGAAGGGTTTCTGAGAAGTTGGGTCCATTGGATAAATAGCGCAGATTGCTCTTTACCATTGCATCGGTGATGCTCCAACTCATGCCCGGGATGTCAGAAAACATTGCGGATTGAATGGGGAAATGGTAGGTCTTTTTCAGATAATCGGCATATTCCATAATCCATTCAAGCTCTTTGGCAGAACAAAGCCCCGTCATCACACCCACATAAAAGCCCGAAAGCGCAATATCTTTATGTAGGACTGCCTCTGTGAAGCGTTTTTTATCTTTGTCGCTGGCATGTTTCATAAAATATTCAATGGGCCATAGGCATTCCACATTCCATTTAAATCGGCTTGCTTGCGGATAGGCAGCAGTTTTATCTATCTGATCGAGCGCATCCAGAATGTTTTGTTGCTGAATGCTCATCACGTGCTCCTGCACATGGGAATACCCTATATCATTATGACTATGATGAATGATATCCACTTCCCTAAAATGCACAGGCTGCTGCATCAATTTAATTTGCTTGAATATCGCCTCTCCGCTTTGCAGGCTTATAGTGAGTTGCGTGGGTTTGGATACGGTGTCGATGGGGATTTCAATATAGTTAAACCCCGTTTGAATTGGCACCTTTTGCACGATAGCATTCACGCTTATTTTAATTTCTTTCGTAGTTGGGTCAATATGGTCGAGGTACACCTGCAGTAGTTGTTTAATCCCCTTCTCAGTGTTAATCAATAAGGGCGCAGGGATGCACCGTGCTTTTTCGGTGAACGCATAGCGAAACACCATAAACCAGTCGTTGCTTTTTTCGGCATGTCCGGTGATGCTTAGGTTAAGGGGTTTGCCTTTGGTGATTAGCTTTTCAGGAACACGCAGATACATGTTTCCAAACACATCATTATGGATGTCTTTTTTAGTGGCTTCAAACACCACGGCAACAGAATCTTTTCCGGTAAATATCCACTTGAATGGGGGCGACTTTTTAGCAGGAGTGGTAAACGTTAGATACTTTTCGCCATTAATCATTACATCAAAAGCTCTGTCTGCTCCACTTGTGCCACTCGAATGACCCGATAACCAATAAAAGTAGTAGAACCCATTGTCAGCTTGTTCAGAAACCACATCTGTTTGCAAACTAATATTCTTTTTTCCATCCGTGCATCGGGTGAGCAAGGCATCTGTTGCAAAATTAGGGCACGACGAAAAATACGAAATGATTTCTCCTTCAGTCTCCCGCAGATATCCACTAATAACTTTATGGCTTCCTAACAGGGGTATATTGATTTGGCAAAATGCAGAACTAACCACAAAACAGCACACAGCGAGCACGAAAGGTGATAAGCGAAATCTCATAAAATAGGTATAAGAATAAGTAATTGATTTATATAAGCAAAGATTTGGCGCAAAGTTATGAAAGTTTTGTTTGCAGGCTTATTTTTATGACTATATTGTTGATTTATTAAATTGTTTTTTTAACCACAGAGGTAACTGAGGAAAAACACAGAGTTCGACTGAAGATTGTTTTATTGTTGAATTGTTTTATTGCTGCTTTCTTAGTGTAGCTTATTGCTCTTAGTCCTGTCCCGTACTGGAAGTCGGGAGTCTCCGTGGTAAAAAAAATGTTCCAAATCTAAAATCTCAAATCTATTGTGTTCTATGTGCCCCTGCCTGACTGCGTCACGCAGGCAGGTATTGTGGTGAAAAAAATCTGCGCTATCTGCTAAAAACATTTTTGCCTGCTGAGGTGGTTTTTTCTTTTCAAATATTGTACAACAATTGAATGGAATTTTATACTTTTGCATCAAAAAATATTTCACCATGAAAGTGTTCGTATATATGCTACTATGGGTATCTTTATCCCTAAGTGCTTTTGCACAGAAAAAACCCGATTGCAAATTTGATGTGGACAAAACCGATGCAACAAGCGGGGAGCCTATCAGAAAAATAAAAACCAAACTCAATGGCACAGATATTTTCTACATCATTATTTCTCGAAAGGATACCGCCTACACCTTGTCGCTTGATTTTTGGATACCCGGCACGCTCAAAGATGTCATCAATAAAAAAGATGCTGTAACAATTAAACTATCGGGCTGGCAAAATTTAGTTTTATACAACTCGCAACTTGTGAAACCTGCCATGCACTATGATGATCAAACCTGGACACAATATATTCCAGAATTCCCCATCCGTGCCGCCGACTTAGAACGAATCAAAAACCTAAAACCACTCACCTTGACCATGAAAGTTGGGATAGAAGTCGTTTTTCGAGAATTTATTGAAAAAGATGTCGAAAAAATCATTGATATCATCAAGTGCATCACGAAATAAATTTCCGATTATTTGTGTTGATTCAATAGATTGCAGCTAATTGGTAAAGAAAACAGGTTTAATAGAAAAAAACTAAATGCCATTTACATTTTCACATCCTGCATTAGTATTACCACTGACATATTTGCCTTCCAAATGGTTTTCGTTGACCGGACTTGTGATTGGTAGTTTGATACCGGACTTTGAATATTTTATTAGAATGAGAATTCAAAGTAATTACAGCCATACATTATTTGGACTTTTTTGGTTTGATTTGCCAATAGGACTTTTACTTGCATTCGTATATCATATAATTGTTCGCAACAGCTTATTCGACAACTTACCGACACTATTAAAATCAAGACTTTCGGTTTTTAAACAATTTGATTGGAATATGTATTTTAAGAAAAAATGGTTTGTAGTGATAATCTCAATACTAATTGGAACAGTTTCACATTTACTTTGGGACAGCTTCACTCATTGTGATGGTTATTTCGTTCAGACACTACCTTTCTTGACAAGTACAGTTGAGTTCTTCGGCAGACATATAACTGCATTTAAGATTATACAGCATTCAAGTACATTACTTGGAGGAATTGTGATTGTCTGGGCAATATTTAGACTTCAAAGAGATAAAAATGTAATTGGACATTTACGTATTAAATATTGGAGCGTTCTGTTAGGGTTAACCTGTATAATTATTGCGGTTCGACTTATTTGTGGACTTGATTATAGATTATATGGACACGTAATTGTAACAGGCATTTCAGCAGGATTAATTGCATTAATTTTGACACCCTTATTAATAAAAAAGAGAATATAAAGGCGATAAACGGGGCTTGCTGATAGCGGAGCTTACGGTTTATTAGATAGTGCAGTTCTGTTATACCATTACAGATACCGTATCGGCATTATTGCTCATAATATTTATAGCTAAGTTTTTTTATTTCCTTTTGCGATTGTTAATGTATTTTTTTATAATTTTGCTTTGTTTTTCAAACAACAAATATTAGTAAAACCATTAAATCTTTTTATTATGTACAACAGCCACTCGCAACAACTTGTAACCATAATGGGCGATGATACTCTTGAAATTATTGAACAGAAATATCGTAAAGCTATCGAGGATTATCCTCAATATAAAGATGAATTTTTGCGAAATCTTTCAACGTACTATTGCATGAATCAAAAGCCTCAAGAAGCTTTGGAACTTATGCAACAAGCCATTGATTGTGCGCCTGCCGATTCCCCAAATTTTGGAGATTATTATTCTTGGCTCGTCGTGTTTTATGATTGGTTGGACAATAATGATGCAGCTCTTGCAGCATTACAAAAAGGGATGGAGCTTGACCCTGAAGATATCTATTTGAAAGTTAAGTTAGGCAATGCGTATATAGAACGAAAAGACTATAAAAATGCGGTTGCTATGTACGCATTGGCATTTAGCGGCTTTGAAGAACATTTTAGAGACTATTGGGATCATCCATTATTGCGCGAAATGGTGCTTCATGAAGATGAAAGTGAAGATTATCCCAAATCCAGAAAGGTGCTGCAGAAATTGTTGAAAGCTGCTGAAACCGACAGACAACGGGCATGTGTTCATTTCGCGATTTCCAATATTTATGAACTTGAAGAGGACTTGTGGAATGCTTTGAAACATTCCAAACAAGCCAAAGAACTGCTGCCCAATGATTTTTTAACCATCATTCGTTTGGCAGAAGCTCATTCAGTCTTGGGGCAACACCCAGAAGCCTTGACGGTGTATCAACAATTGCCGGCTATTGCCGAATCAAGTGTGCATAAAAGAACTATGCTGCATTTTTATTATCATCATGCTGCTGTAACACTCACTTCGATGAATAATTTTGAAGAAGCTGCTGCACTGTATAAAGAAGACCTTAAAATATGGGAAGATTCACCTCGCAATACCTATGAAGCATTGGAGCAGTTGTCAGCCATCTATTATCATCAAAAACAGTATGAGAAGATGAAGCCTTACGCTCAGCGTATCATTGAACTATGGCCCAAACATCACCCTAAAGCCTACACCTCTATGGCTACGTATTGTTTAGAAGTGGAAGAAGATACAGAGAATACGTTGAATTATCTTTTCATAGCATCGAAGGTGAACGAAATGAGCCCTGAACGTATTGAAGGTTTTGATTCAGAGGTTGCTGCTACGATTTATGGTTTCATTGCGTATATCTATTATAAGTTTCAAAAAGATGAAGCTACTGCGATCTCATATTATGAGAAAGCACTTTTGTGCAAACCTACCAAAGAGGTAGAGGAAAGTGTTTGCACGAGTTTGTATGAAATTTATAAGAGAAATGGAAATGCAAAACGTGCTGAAGAACTCAAAGAGCGGCGTTCAGGAATGGCAAAGATGGTTGATTTGTTTAGCGGAGATTTTCACACTGAGTTGCCAAATCTGAAAAAGCGACTCGCCAATCCAAAAAATGATCCTGAAGAAATTAAAAACCTTCCGTATTATTATACCAAACTTGAAGGGGAGAAAGATTCCGTTAAGTTCCGACATAAATTGCAATTAGAATTTTATGATGACTTGATGAACAACCCAATTTATAAAGATTATTTTAGTAAATACGAACCCGACTCGGTGATACTTTTTTGCCAAGAATATTCAAAGCTAAAGATAAGTTTAATTTCTTTGGCTAAGTACCACATGGACCCCAATGCCTCTAGTAATGAAATTGTTTTGAGTTATTATACTGACCGTATCTTTGATTTGATATTACAAAAAAAGCTTTTCAATATGCAATTGATGTGGCGGGCAGAGAAGATAAATATTCCACAGGTAAAGATTTGCCATGACTTTGATATCTGGAGCAACCAACTAAGAAACTGTCCTTTTATTGAAAAGGTTACTCCAAAGGAAATTCAGGTGATGAAGCAGTTTTTGATGGACGATAATTTTTGTTCCGAAATTGGATTTTTGATAGGTTGGCAAGACTACGATAAACTTATCAGTGTTAATGAAGAGGACGATTGCGAATTGATGCCCCCTTGGTATGAGTTTTATGATGAAAAAATGGGAACAGGCTCCTTACTGTTGTTGCCCAATTTGCGTGGCGAAAAAGAAAATGAATATAAGCAGCTTTATAGGAAATGGAAACACAAACAACCCCCCGATCCTATACCTTCTAAACAAGCAAGCACGCCATATCTAAATACATTAATCGGGTCAGAACATGATTATGTTTCATTTATGGAGCAATTTGAAAACGATTATATTTGCAAACTGCAACAAGCAAGGATGGATGAAAAGATTTTTGCGGATAAAACTTATGATCCGGAGGCTTTGCGCGTAGCCATTATGGATATTGAATTGGCAGAGGAACCTGTGCATTTCGATTCCAAACTGAATTGGCATGAAGCCATTCTGAAAGCTGCTCAACAGGTGAAAAACTCTCGCATTGCCGATTATCTCGATACGGTTTATAACGTATATGCTATGCAATATGATTTGGGCATGATGCCATCTTATGATATTGATAAAGAAAATGACGACAAATCCTTACGTCAAATGATTTTGAATCAAATTCTGAAAGGTAGGGAAGAGAGTGGCGAATCTAAGGATTTGGATTTTTAGATAGCTTCGCAATAACGTGATTCAATTTAGACGCATTGATATATAGTGCCATGCAATACTGTTGATTTTATGCTTCGATATAAACATTTTATATTCTTACTTACGGGTAATTAATCCTTCATGAAAACAAAAAAAGAAATCAAGCAACATCAAAAACAAAAGAAAATACTCCCCAAAGCTAGCTTAAACGAGAATTCGGATCGGTGGAAATATTTTGGTGGCTTAGCCATCATTCTCCTAATCACTTTTGTGGCTTTTGCGCCTTCGTTGCGCAGCGGCTTCCTGTGGGACGACGAAGCCTACATTCAGAACAACCTATTGATTCGTTCTATTAATCTCAAAGACATTTTTTCGCAACTTGTTGGCGGAAATTATCATCCAATGACTATATTGGTGCTTGCCATTCAGTATCATTTTTATGGCTTACACGAAGCGGGATACCACACAGTGAATCTTATTTTACATTTGGCGAACGTCATTCTTGTGTTTTATACCATCTCTTTGCTTAGCAAGAAAGTCTATGTTGCCTTGGTGGTAGCTTTACTGTTTGGCATTCATCCGTTGCATGTTGAATCCGTTGCATGGGCAATTGAACTGAAAGATGTCCTTTACACCTTCTTTTTTCTTCTTTCTTATATTTTTTATATAAAGTATAGTACCCACAAGCACATAAAATACTACATCTTTGCCCTGATTTTATTTTTACTTTCTATGCTATCGAAAGCGATGGCTGCTTCATTGCCAGTTGTGTTGCTGTTGACCGATTATTTTATGGGTAGAAAATTTACTTGGAAAACGCTACTTGAGAAAGTGCCTTTCTTTCTTATTGCAATTGCCATTGGCTTGGTAGCAGTTTTTGCTCAAAAACACTCAGGAGCCATACAAAATTTGTCATTTACATTGCCACAACGTATGGTTTTTGCCTGCTATGGTTTTGTTACCTATTTGCATAAGTTTTTGTTGCCAATCCAATTGAGTGCCTTTTATCCCTATCCAATCAAAACGAGCGGGTCTATTCCTTTTCAATATTATCTTTATGTGATTACCCTGATAGTTCTTATCGCTGCCACCATTTACTCTTTACGTTTCTCCAAAAAAGTACTCTTCGGCATTGGGTTCTTTGCCATCACCATAGTGCTGGTGCTACAAATTTTGCCTGTTGGCGGAGCTATCATCGCTGACCGATATACCTATGTTCCTTCCATTGGCATCTTCTTTCTTTTTGCAGAGGGGATTTATCTGTTATGGAGCAAAAACTTCAAAATCATTTCAGGTGTTGTCTTAGCCGGATTCGCAATTTTCTTTATCTTTACGACTCACGACAGATGTAAAATATGGAATAATAAAACTGATTTTTGGAATGATATGATAAGCAAATATCAAACCATACCCGAAGCGTATTATTCTCGTGGGGTTGTTTTTTTCGATGACAAGAAATTCGACCAAGCCCTACCTGATTTTAACAAGACCATTGAGTTGAACCCAAATTATGTTCAGGCTTACATCAATCGAGGAGACATCTATTTATATGCCAATAAATATGAAGAGGCTTTAGCTGATTTCAACAAAGCCATCCAATTGCGCCCTGATTTTGAATTAGGCTACTATAATCGTGGTGTAGTTTTCTACAATCAAAAGAAATACAAAGAAGCCCTCACCGACTACAACAAAGCCATCGTACTGAACCCCGACTACGCCCAAGCATTCTACAGTCGCGGATTGGCGAAATATTATGTTGGCATGAAAGATTCAGCATGTTTGGATATCAAACAAGCAAGTAATTTGGGCTATCCAACGCCTGCTGATGCGATGAAAGAGATTTGTAAATGATTGTGTCATACCAATACATACTATAGTATAGCCCAAACCCAATTTGGTATAATGCCGATAAAATAACTTTTATTTTTCAATTTTACTATGACCAAGTGAAGCCATCACTTGAAGTGAAGGCTTCACTAACACGACGGGTATAAAATTGATAGTATCCCCTATCGGTCAAAAAATTCATAAACTAAAAAGGCTTGCCTCCTATTTGGAGACAAGCCCTTTTAATTTTTATTTTAATACTCCGCCATTATAAACAACAAATCATTTTATCACATAACCAAAGCTAAGCCCAAAACCAAAATTGGAGTACTTCAAATGATAAATAATTGTGTTTCGATTTTGTCTAAAAATAGGTATCGTTCGCATATTGACACCAACACCTAATACATACTTCTTGTGTATATAAAACTCGCACCCTATATTCATCGAGACTTTTAAATTATAATACTTCATCTGATTGTTTGTAATAACTTTACCTTCATCATGTCCGTTATAAGGATAATCGTGAAACCTACAATCAATCTTCTCATAAAACAGTATTGAAGTATTTAAACCTGCTTCTATATATGGTCGCACAATTTTTTTATTAAAAAAAGAAAATCCGAATCCAATAGGAATGTCAAAGTATCGGAGCCGAGTTATATTATCTCCGTACGATACTTTTAAAGTGCCATTCATATTAACTTCATGCCGACCGATTAAACTAATCTGGTTTCGGTAATATAAGCTTGATTTTATAAAAAAATATTTTTTAAAATAATATCTATAATTTAGTCCAATACTATAACTATATTTATTATCAAAAAAGGGCATTAACTGATAAGCATAAAGAAGATTATAATGCGTATAACCGTCTTCATCAGATTCACGCATTATAAAATCGCAATTATAATCTAATGAAATCTGATGTTTCTTTTGTTTTGAATTTTCATTTTGAGCAAATAATGTATTTTGTAATACAATAAAAATAATAAATAATAAAATAATACTCCTTATTGTCTTCATAGCTTTATGATTTTAAATGTATAGGTTTCAGTCTTGCCATATATAATCATTAGATATACTCCTTTACTAAAGTTTTCAATTGAAATTTTTTCAAGGCTATTATTCAGGACTCCATCCATTAGTTTTTTATTACACACATCTGAAATTACATAAACAATTGGAGTAGTAAAATTACCTTCCACAATTATATAATTTTCTGATGGATTAGGATAAATATTAATAGATACTGGAACAAATTCATTAGCAATTGCAATTTCGCTAGTATCACTTATATCAGCAATTGAATCTTCCAAGCTATGACCGTAATAGCGTGTTATTTTATATGCCCAATCAGAATGTGAGCCATCCGTATCTGGTGGTTTTATATTTAACCGACCTGCTACTGATTTCTTTACTTCCGAAGTATACAATCCCCCGGAACCTGAAGTACTGTACCAAGCAACATTATATTTTTTTGAAGTTTGTAGTCCTTTTATTGTTATTTTTTCATCGCTTATTGGAATTTGATAATAGTAATTATCGTCATTATCCCCTGCATAACCAGAATGAAATGAATAACATGAGGCATAACTACCCCACCAATAATAACGATTATGGACCCAGCCTAAACCTCTGGTTTTATTAAAATTTAGCTTTTTCATAGTTTTACAAATTTGTTACTATATATATTTTCCCGTTCAAGAGAATAAAAACCTGTTTTTTTTCAAACGGATTTGCAAATATAATCAAAAATCTTCAAATTCCTAATTATTTCTTCACTAAATTTCAAAAAATCAATGTTTACAGTGCTTTCAGAGCGCATTATTTTTATTATTTTGTATTATATCATGATATTTATCTTCAAAATCATCATTAAATGAGCACTATTTCATCTTATTTTTCCTATCAATTTCCTCTTGCCCAAGTCCTTTTTCGATCAAGTGAAGCCTTCACTCCAAGTGAAGGCTTCACTAAGACCCAAGCTCGCCAAACTCCTTTCTAAGCCCGCCAAACTGAGTTCTAAGCTCACCAAACAGAGTTCTAAGCCCGCCAAACTGAGTTCTAAGCTCACCAAACAGAGTTCGAAGATGGCCAAGCAGACTTCTAAGGTCGCCAAGCAGAGTTCTAAGATAACCAAATTGCTTTCAAAGATAACCAAATTGCTTTCAAAGATAACCAAGAAGCTTTCCAATGTCGCCAAAGCCTTTGCAAAGATGTCCAAGATGCGTCCCTATGGTCGCCAAAGTCCTTTCTATGGTGAAAACAACCCACAAAGTTGGTCCAACAGAGTTCTAAGGTCACCAAACACACTTCTAAGGTAGCCAAACAGAGTTCTAAACTCACCAAGCAGAGTTCTATGATAGCCAAGCAGAGTTCCATGCTCATCACAAGCATGAATTTTGTCCCAAACTCTCTTCGTAAATCGCCAAACTGAGTTCTAAGCCCGCCAAGCAGAGTTCTAAGGTGGTCCAACAGAGTTCTATGGTCGCCAAACACAGTTCAATGATAGCCAAGCAGAGTATCTAAGGTCACCAAATTCATTTCTAAGATGCCCAAATCCGATACTCAAAAAAACCCCTCAGCTTGGTGTGGACAAAGTATCATTCTTGGAGCTAAAGGATTGAAATAACAGCAACGCTATCGGCATAATACCCAACTAAGTTTGGATTAAACTATAGAAAATAATAGTACTATATATTACTCCCTCCATCACTTTTTTATATTATTTCAATAAAATTGACTCCCATAATCTCAAAAATATGTACTTTTGATTTCTTGAAAAAATAAAGATGTTATCGCTCAACGAAATTAAAAAACCTATAGAACAAAATCTCAAAGAATTTGAGATTTTATTCAAAAAAGCTATGCACAGCGATTCGCAATTGCTCGACAAAGTAATGCGCTATATTTTGAAAACCAAAGGCAAACAAATTCGCCCCATTTTTGTGATGCTGTCGGCTGGCATGTTTGGCACCATTAATAAATCTGCTTATACGGCTGCAACCTTAATAGAACTCCTACATACCGCCACCTTGGTACACGATGATGTGGTGGATGAATCGAACATGCGACGTGGATTTTTCTCCATCAATGCGCTGTGGAAAAACAAAGTGGCGGTCTTGGCTGGCGACTATTTACTTTCCAAAGGTTTGTCGGTGGCTATCGAGAATCAAGAGTTTTATATCTTACAAATTGTGTCCGAAGCTGTGAAACAAATGAGCGAAGGCGAGTTGCTTCAAATTAAAAAAGCGCGACTGATGAACATCACCGAAGATGTTTACTACGAAATCATCCGCAAAAAAACCGCTTCTCTCATTGCGGCTTGCTGTGCTTCGGGGGTAGCTGCTGTTTCCGATAACAAAGAAACTATCAGCAAGATGAAAAAGTTTGGAGAACTCACGGGTATCGTATTCCAAATCAAAGACGACCTCTTAGATTTCGACCAAAGTAATGAAACCGGAAAACCTTCCCAAAACGATTTAAAAGACCAGAAGATTTCCTTGCCCTTGATTTATACCTTGCAGCAGGTTGGACTTTTTGAAAAACGCAAAATGTTGTACGCGATAAAAAACCACGGTGCCGAAAAAGAAACTATCAACAAGATCACCGACAGAATACGTTCGGTGGATGGATTTGTCTTTGCCGAGGCTCGTATGAACGACTTTAAAAACGAAGCTTTGCAGATTTTATCCGAATTCCCCGATTCCGAATACAAGAAATCCCTTGAACAACTCGTTATCTTTACAACCGAACGTAAATATTAAACTCACATTTTGACTATGAATAGAATAATTGCTGTGATGATAGGCGTATGCATTTTTATAAATGTGCAAGCGCAAGAACTGAAAACCGAGTATTGGAAAAGGAACATAAAAAAAGGCGAAGGCAAAGTCGTTGAAGGCAAAAAAGATGGCGCATGGACCTATTGGTATGAATCGGGCAAGAAATGGTGTGAAGGTTCCTATAAAGCCGATGTGCAGATGGGGCAATGGACCTATTGGTTTATGAACGGTAAATTGTGGGAAGACATCAACTACGACAATGGGCTAAACACACGCTATTTTCCAAATACTCAAAAAGAATATGAAATAAATATTGTGAACGGCAAGCGCGACGGTGTTTGGACAGAATGGTATAAAAGCGGCAAGGTGAAAGAAGAAGGCACGTATAAAGACGGACTAAAAGACGGCACCTGGACCAACTATTATGAAAGTGGCAAAAAGCAAGCCACACGCACCTTTGCTTTGGATAAATTTGTCGGGAAATGGACCTATTGGTACGAGGATGGTAAAGTGTGGAAAGATATTTCAAACGACAATGGTGCCGTGACGGTTTATGATACCCTTGGACATAAAGAAAGCGAATGGTTTGTAAAAAATGGAAAAAAAGATGGCAAATCAACAGCATGGTTTCCTAATGGAAAGGTGAAAAGCGAGACCTATTATGCGAACGATAAACGCAATGGGATACAAACCATCTATCACGAAAACGGACAAAAAATGATGGAAGGCAACTTTACCAATGATGAAAAAACTGGCAAATGGTTGCAGTTTTATGAAAATGGCGCCAAATGGAAAGAATTGTATTTCGACAATGGAACGGACATCGCCTGGTACGAAAACGGCACCAAACAGGAAGAAGGAGTTATCAAAAACGGCAAAAAGGATGGGCTTTGGACACTTTGGTTCAACAACGGTCAGATGAAAGACAAAACGATTTATAAAAATGGTTTGAAAGAAGGAAAGACCTTCACATGGTTTGATAACGGCAACAAAGAGATGGAAGGCGCCTATATCAACGACTCATTAGACTGCTATGCCCGTTGGTGGCGCAAAAACGGCAACAAAGAAATGGAAGGCAAAATTAAAGGCGACGTGCAAGACAGTACCTGGATTTTCTATTACGATGGCGGAAGTAAAGGCAGCACGGGCAATTTCAGTAAAGGCAAACAAGAAGGTTCTTGGAATTATTTTTACGAAACAGGCGAAAAATGGAAAGACGGTAACTTCACCAAGGGTAAAAAATCAGGTCTATGGACCACCTATTATGAAAGCGGAGAGAAATCCCACGAAGGCAAATTTGACAACGACAGAGAAAGCGGCATTTGGACCAGTTGGTATAAAAACGGACAAATCACCGATATAGGTTTGTTCAACAACGGGCAGATGCACCAAAAATGGGAAGGATATTACGAAAACGGCAAAAAGAAATATACCACAGAATATAACAATGGCATCCGCGAAGGAAAATCTTCCTACTGGTGGGAAACGGGCAATTTGCGCTATGAAGGCTTTTACAAAGATGGTGAAAAATCCGG
Source organism: uncultured bacterium (assembly GCA_903916135.1). Taxonomy (GTDB): domain Bacteria; phylum Bacteroidota; class Bacteroidia; order Bacteroidales; family CAIWKO01; genus CAIWKO01. The sequence goes on along the minus strand of CAIWVT010000041.1, from coordinate 4,895 downwards.
TGCTTGGTCCGAATGGTACGAAAACGGTAAAATTTCCGAATCCGGCAATTACACCAAAGGACAAAAATATGGTTATTGGAGCTTTTATGACAAATTCGGTATTGTTTACAAAGAACAAGGTTTTGTGGACGGCAAACCCAACGGAAAGTTTGTGGAATATTACGAAAACGGACAAAAATCAAGTCAAGGGCTCTTTGTCAATATGCTCAAAGAAGGCACTTGGTACTATTGGGACACCGAAGGAAAGCTTTCCTATAAAATTACCTTCAAAGCAGGGAAAAAAATCGGAGAAGAAAAACCCACCGAAACGCCTAACAAAAACAGCACACCCAAACCCAATGGCAGCAAAGGCTTTTAATTAATAACGACTTCTTTAATCCATGGAATTAATTATAATATTGTTGAAATTTGCAGCCAAAAAACCCCATGCCATTTCTTGAAATCCAACCTCATTTTAAAATTAGCTAATAAATTTTTTGTTTTTTTTGATTTGAACAATATTAATAACTAATTTTGACCGCCGAAAAAATAACAACATTTAGCTTATGAAAGATCATTTTGACAGACAACTTAATTACGAAGAAAGCAAACAAAACATAGGATATGTCCCTTTGAAACAAGCCACTATGGACGATTGGAAACGAATTGGATTTATGTCGGGCTTGGAAGTGCATCAACAACTGAAGACTAAAGAAAAACTTTTCTGCCACTGTCCTGCGGGCATATTTCAGAAAAAAGACTCCTACGACGCCGAACTCATCCGCCACATGCGCCCAACCTTGAGCGAATTGGGTGAGTATGATGGTACTGCTTTGATGGAATTCAAAACCAGAAAAAACATTGTATATCGCATCAAAAACGAAACCGCTTGCACCTACGATGTGGACGACACCCCCCCATTCAAACTCAACCGCGAAGCATTGGACTATGCCCTCGAAATTGCCTTATTGAGCAAACTGAACATCGTGGGCGAAGTACACATCACCCGTAAGCAATATCTCGACGGCAGCATCCCAACAGGATTCCAACGTACTGCCATCCTTGGTGTGGAAGGAGAACTGCCCATGAAACACAAAAAGATTCGCCTCATACAGTTGAGCATCGAAGAAGATTCCTGTCGTGAAATTTCCGACATCGGTCACTTTCGCACCTACTCCACCGACCGTCTCGGCATGCCTTTGATAGAAACCGTAACCTATCCCGATATGGAAACGCCCTACGAGGTGAAAGAAGTCTGCGACTACATTCGCTTCTTAAATCGCAGTACAGGAAAAGTTCGCACCGGCATTGGTGCAGGCAGACAAGACGTGAACGTAAGTTGCATAGGAGGCACCCGCATCGAAATCAAAGGTGTGGCTCACACTCGTTGGATTCCAAAACTCACCCACAACGAAGCCTTTCGTCAATGGGCTTTGTTGCACATCCGCGAAATTTTAAATGAAAGGATGCCCAAATCTGCAGTGTGGAAAATGAATGCCCAAAAAATAGATTTAAACAACTTCCGCTTCTCCAATTTACCCATGACGGAGGCAAACAAAAACACCTTCAGCTATCATGCCATCAATTTGCCGGGCTTCCGAAAAATCCTTTCCCACTTCACTCAACCCGGAAAAATGTTTGCCGACGAAATCTCCGAACGTCTCAAAGTCATCGCTTGTATCGAAAAACCAAACATGACGCACTCCGAAGAATTTGAACCCCTCATCAGCGAAGATGATTTTTCAAAGATGCGCACCCTGCTAAATGCAAGCGACGACGACGCACAAATCATCATTTGGGGACCCGAAGCCGATATGAAAACAGCGCTTGAAACAGTGGAAGAACGATGTTTGTGGGCTTTCAAAGGCGTGCCCAACGAAACCCGTAAATCCTTCGAAGACGGAACCACCATTTTCGAACGCGTCTTGCCAGGTGCCGACCGCATGTATCCAGACACCGATTCCGTACCCATTCCCCTCCTCGACGAATACATCACCGACCTCAGAACAAAACTCCCTACCGAAGTCATCGCTCGCTACCATCAACTGCGTGCTTGGAATATTCCCGAAGACACCGACACCTACATCTTCAAGAAAAACCTATTTCCCATTATCGAAAAAATTGTTACCAAATATCAAATTGCCCCCAAGTTTATTGGTACATTCATTGGTCACACCTTGAAATTCGTAGAAGGACATTACAAAAAATCTCCCTACTTCAACTATGAGATGATTGTCGGTTTGTTCCGATTCCTGAAAGAGCAAAGCATCGAAGTGCAAATCGCCAAAGAGATGTTGATTGTCATTTACGAACATCCCAAAATGGATTTCGAATCTGTCTTGGCTACCTTGAAATTCAAACGCATCCCCAAAAGCGAAATCCTCGCCACCATTCCTTTTATGAAAGAGAAATTTCAAAAAATCCGTATATCATCCAAACCCGAAGTCGAAACACAATGGATTATGGGCGAATTGCGCAAAATGTCAACAGGCAACATCCATCCTGCTGAATTAAAAAATACGATAGAAAAAACCAACAACTAGTAACACAATCACCAATGAGCGAAGATTTTTTTCAAGGATATAAAGGTGCGGCTCTCGAAATGTTGAAAAAGTTCAACGTGAGGGTTTGGGGACAAGCAGAAGTGGATACCACACGCGGTATGTTTAAAGGCACCGTTTTGCCCAGAGCCGAAAACGACGACGATCAACATATCGTTTTAAAAGTAATAACAGGCTACAACATCGGCGTGGACATCACCACGGTCCTCTCGATGATAGAAACAGGATACAAAAAAGCAAACTACAAAATTCCCGAAAAGGAATTCCCCGTAACCCCGGGACTGCCAAAAGTGAAACTCATCGGAACAGGCGGAACCATCGCCTCCCGATTGGATTATCGCACAGGCGCCGTCATCCCCGCTTTCTCCCCGGGCGAACTCTATGGCGCAGTGCCCGAACTTGCCGACATCTGCAACTTGGAAACCGAAAAACTTTTTGCCGTGTTCAGCGAAAACATGGGTCCCGACCAATACAAAAAATTAGCTGTTGCCATCGGACAAGAAATAGAAAAAGGCATTGACGGCATCATCATCGGTCACGGAACCGACACCCTCCACTACACCGCTGCCGCCTTGACCTTCATGGTACAAAACCCGCCCATCCCTATCATCTTAGTTGGCTCCCAACGCTCCTCCGACCGTCCCAGCTCCGATGCGGCACTCAATTTGATGCATGCTGCCACTGCTGCCGGACATGGCGACATCGCCGAAGTCATGGTGTGTATGTTTGGTCCAACCTCCGACGAATACGGCTTCCTCCACCGGGGCACACGCGTACGCAAAATGCACTCCTCCTATCGTTCCACATTCCGAACCATAGGCGACATCCCCGTGGCAACCGTAACCCGCAACGGTGTCGTGCCCCAAAAAGCAATCTATAACCATCGCCGCAAAGACACCAACGTGAAAATCACCCCCGTGTTCGAAGAAAAAGTCGGCATGCTCTATTATTACACCAACATGCAACCCGACATGATTGACGCCATGGTTGACAACGGCTACAAAGGCATCGTCATCATCGGCACCGGGCTTGGACATGTCAACAAACCCATTTATCCCGCTATCGAACGCGCGGTGAAAAAAGGCGTTGCCATTTATATGACCGTGCAAACCCTCTGGGGCTATGTCCACATGTTTGTCTATGACACAGGGCGTGATTTGATGGCGAAAGGCATCATCCCCGCCGAAAATATGCTCCCCGAAGTTGCCTACATCAAATTAGGATGGGCTTTAGGACAAACCAACGACCTCGAAAAAGTGAAAGAAATTATGCTCACCCCCATCAATGACGAAATCACATCGCGCGAACCCTACAACGGCTACCTTATCTATCAAGGCGGCGTGAGAGAGATAGAGGACTTTATTAAGAAGGTGCATAAATAATACCATTACTTTCTCTATTTTAATCCAAACTCAGCTTGGTATAGGTTTCGGACAAGAAATTAATAGTTCTTAGGAATTTGAATTGCGGGGGTGGGCTTCAAAAAGGTTTGAGAGGATAGGGTTTGCTCCAAAAGTATATATTTAAACTATCGTATTATGGATCAACCCAAAATGGAGCGCTTGCTGCGCTTGCTGAAAATGCTTACCGCCAACGATATTTTGACGGTGGATGATATAGCCCAACGATTGGAAATTTCGCCACGCTCGGTTTATCGGTATATTGATACGTTTCGAGAGGCTGGGTTTGTGATTAAGAAAGAAAACGATATGATTCGCTTGGATGTGTCGTCCAAATATTTTAAAGACATCAGCGAATTGGTGCATTTCAGCGAGGAGGAGGCTTTTATTTTGAAGTCGGCGATTGAAAGCATAGACGAGAACAATTTGCTGAAACAAAATCTGAAAAAGAAACTCTATACGGTTTATAATTACAAAATTTTGGCAGACACCATCGTTAATCCGAAAGATGCCGGCAATGTGAAGAATTTGGTGGATGCGATTCTGCACAAAAAGCGGGTGATTTTGCACGATTATGCGTCGGCACATGGGAGCACGGTGCGCAATCGTTTGATGGAGGTGTTTGGATTTACCACGAATTATATACAGATATGGTGTTATGAGCCTGAAAGCGAAAGCATCAAATTGTTTAAGGTGGCGCGTATCGGTAAGGTTGAAATCTTGGGGGATGATTGGCAGTTTGAGCAGCAACACAAAACGGGGTTTTTGGATATTTTTAGGATGCATAGTGCTGAGGTTACAACTATACGATTGAAATTGAACCTGCGGGCAGCGAATTTACTGTTGGAGGAATATCCATTGGCAGCAAAAGATTTGAAAACGATAGATGTGGAGCATTATGTGTTGGAAACGCGGGTGTGTTCCTATTTGGGCATTGGGCGTTTTGTGTTGGGAC
>CAIWVT010000040.1 GCA_903916135.1 uncultured bacterium | reverse complement strand
GGCAAATCCCACAAGGGTATCTTTATAAAATCAGATGTATTGTTTTCAACCTCCTCATAATGACTAAAAGAATACAATTGTTCCACCTTTTTATCAAACAGAAGTGTTTCTTCCCGCTGAATGATAAGATTCTTAATTTCCGAAATCAAATCATCTTCCTTATTATCCTTTTGCTTATAATCTATTGGCTTCAGGATAAAGACTCCCCCCTCTGCGAAAGGCATGCAATTGCTTAGGTTGTTACGGACAATGACTTCATTAGCAAACTTTCTCATTTCTGCTTTACACAGTTTGTACATAATTGAAAAATTGTTGATTGCCCCCACAACGTCTTTGCTTTTAGATTTTTGTTTATTCAAGTTCTTCATTACGGGAATCATCTTATCATAATAATCTATCACACTTTTTGCAGAATCATTGCCTTCAAAACACTCTCTAAAGTTTGCCATGATCTTTTCGTTCGACCAAGAATCAACATCTTCCAATAAGGCTTTAGCCCAAGAGTTTTTAACACTAAATGTCATGCTATCGGACACAATTATACTTGGATGAATGGTATAGCTAAGTCTGTACTCCTCATCATAGTTGGTTGTGGGGCTGTCGTAATAGGTTATTTTCATAATATGAACTTCTTTTTAATGAATATTTTCTAAATCATAAAATATTTAAGTAATTGTATGTACTTTGAAATACACAAACATCTGCGTCGCTTTCAAATCCATATAGCGCGAAACCTGTTGTTTTATTTCACTCGCCACATACGGAAGAACGGTTTCTACTTTCTCATAATACTGTATGAGCCTATCGGCAGATGTGATGCCCATGCACATCGTCAGTTTGTTGTTGTTTTGAGATTTATTCTTTATTTGGCTGATGTAAAGGCTTTCATCAATGGCGTGTTGAATTGGCTGCACAAATGGATAGAGTTTCGTTTGGCACAGATGCTTCAATTGCTCTATGTTTTCATCTATAAATTGTATGGTAACGATTTCGTCCCAAAACTCTTGCAATTTGATTTTGAATGGAGCCATGGCAGGATGCAAATCATTACGTGTGTATTTCAACTGTTTGTAAGCTAATTCATCCAGAACAGGTATCTCCCACAAGGGTATCCTTATAAAGTCAAACTCATTGGATTCTATTTCATTGTAGTTGACATGCGAAAACATCTTTTCCACACTTTCGTGAAATGCCATGATTTCAAGACGATTGATAAGCACTTTGGTGATTTCCGGAATTAATACATGCTCCTTGTTATCCATTTGCTTGAAATCTATAGATTTCATAATAAAAACTCCATCCTGAGCAAACGGAAGACATTCCTGTATCTTATGTTCTTGAATGACCTCATCTCTATGGAACTCCAAATATATTTTAAATCCATTGGAAATACTGTTAAACATATGCGTTATCCTAGAGAGTTCTTTGTGCTTATTCCTCAACGCTTTCAGATTCTTGATTGCCTGACGCATTTGGTTGTATTCCTTAATCATCCCTAGCGCATTCTTATCTGCTGGAAATACCTCCTTAAAACTTGTATAGATTTTCTCATGCGACCACGTATCAATATCCTCCATCACTAACTTCCCCCAACTATCATCAAGGCTAATAGTGAATGTATCAGCTAAAATGAGGCTGGGTTGTACCATAAAGCAAGCCATATAGTTTTCAACTATATTGATTTCAGGACTGTCGTAATAGGTTATTTTCATAATATAATTGTTTTAATTTTCTTCGCCATACGGCTGAACTTGATTGGAAGGATGCACCATAAAATACGCAAACAAATAGCTTGACTTCAAATCCATTTGCCGCTCGACCCTATCACGTATTTCGCTCGCCACATAAGGTTCGACGATGCTGTTTTTCTTTAAATAATCAATCAGCATGGCAGCAGAGCAAACCCCAAGACATAAGCGCGAGTTGGTGTCCTCCTCACTTTGGTGCATCTGATGACTTAAATAAAGACTGTTGTCAATAGATTGCTGTACAGCGTTTGCCTGCGCAATAAGTTTTTCGCGACACAGAGTTTTAATGGTTGAAATATTTTCGGGTACAAATTTCAATTGAAACAGTTCTTCCTTGAGTTCTTTCAGCTTTGCTTTAAAAGGTATGAGCGCAGGCTGAAGGTCGTCTCGGGTATATTTGATTTGGTTGTAATTCATTTCACCCGAAACGGGCAGGTTTAAAATTGGAATTTTAATAAATTCGAAGTCAGCCTCATCCTGTGTATCTAAAAACGCATGGGAATATTTTTTATCCACAATCTCGTCAAATCCAAACATATTTTCATGATTCAGCATCACATCGCATATAGGCTGGATGTATGCGTCCTCCTTTTTTTCGTTGGAAAATACATCAACAAACGGAATTTGCCAGATGTTATCCTTAGCAAATTGACGAAATTCGCCAACCTTATAATGCTCATACATCTCCTGGTAGAATGTCTGCATTCTATTCTTTAACTTCGTCAGACCATGTTGGTAGTTATTAATAATCATCACGGTTGGCTTATCTTTGTGTTTAATTTGTTTTATTTTTTTTATTACTTCATAATATTTCTCCAACTGTTGAATTTCTTTCAATGTATTCGGGACCTTCTCGTACACAATGTTAGCCAAACTAAATAGCTGCTCATTTGATATCGTATCAAAGTCAGTGTTATGCAAAACAGAATCGAACGTTTTTATATAAAAGGAAACACTATCGGCTATAAATATATACGAACGCAGGTCTGCGAACTTATTATTGTATCCAATCAGGGTCTCAACACTATCAAATATAGTTATATTCATCTTCTATTCATTTTTACTACGTTAAATTTTAATCCTATTTTTTCTCGAAACCTTCCCATCGGTCTTATTGTCTTCGTATCTTAGTGTCCCTGCCCGACTTTATCACGCAGGCGGGTTTGTGCTATTTTTCTTCATGAAAAGACTCGGATGGAGTTTCGTTTTCATACCAAATATATATAAAAGCAATCTCAGGCTTTTAATCATCATCCTAATAGCGTCCAACCCGATACTCGGGATGCACATCCTGAAAGAAAAACAATCGCGTCGCCATCAAATCTATCTGCTTGTAGAGCCGTTCGCGCACTTCTGTAGCCACGTAGGGCGCAATAATCTTGAAAATCTCTAAATAATCAACCAACATGGCGTTGGAAGCAATGCCAAGATATAACTTCGAGCGCGTGTCTTCCTGAGATTGATTCCGCTGATGACTTAGATAGATGCTGTTATCAATAGCTTGCTGCACGGGCATTATATGGTCAAGAATTTTTCCTCTACACATGTTTTTAATCTTTGGGATATGCTCCAAAACAAATGGAATTTTAGCAAGTTCGTCCGAGAGTTCGTTCAGATGCGTCTTGAAGGGCTTCATGGTGGTTTGCAAATCGTTACGCGTGTATCTGATTTTGTCGTAGGTCAACTCTTCCGCAACGGGAATATCCCAAAGGGGAATCTTAATGAAATCACCCTCGTCATCATCTTCATAATTCAGAGTCGTACAGACATATTCCTTATCCAGAATCTCGTCGAATCCCATGATATGCTTTCGATTTAGGATGGTTTCGCATATAGGCTGAATGTAACTATCTTCCATTTTGGGGTCAGGAAATAAACTCAAATAAGGAATGTTCCAAATTTTATCCTTAACGAAAGGGACTAATCCGCTAACGCCATAGTGCTCCATACTATCTGCAAAATATGTCTTGATATCATGCTTTATATCACCCAAACCTTCTCTATAACTACCCAGAAACCTTAGCACTTTTTTATCTTTATGCTTCCTATTCTTCGCTTTTTTTATTATTGGAGCCATGCCCTCATAATCCCCAACAACCTCCAGAAACTCTTCATCATCATAGTAAGCAAGTTTGCCCAATGCAAATATCTTTTCCTCCGAAATTGTGTCAATATCAATATTATGCAAATTTGAATCTAAATCTCTTGCCGTAAACGTAATCGTGTCGGCTACAAAAATATATGACCGAAGCTGAACGAACTTGCTGTCGTATCTGATAAAAGATTCAGTGCCATCAAATATGTTTATATTCATCATACATTAATTTTTAATACGTTATACATAAATCCTTCTTAGCTTCCGCTCATCCAAAACTCTTTCCATTTCGGCAACGAAATCATGGTACAAAGTTAGATATTTTTTCAGATACTTCAGCATGAATTAATTTTTAAATAGTTAGAGATAAATGGCGTTGCAAGTGTTATATTACTCTGATTTATTAGGGTTGCGTACGTTGTCATCTCGCTTCACGATGCCTTTTTCTGCATAAAATTTGTTTGTGTCAGGTGCTATTCCATACATTGAATGGATATTCATAAACGTAAACAAATAACAAGATTTCAGGTCAACATGGCGCGCCAATCGTTGCTTTATTTCACTAGCCACATACGGCTGAATAATTTCAGCTTTCTCATAATAGTCAATCAGCATGTTTGCTGATGCAATGCCCAGGAATAGTTTCGAGCACATATCTTCTGCAGATTGGTTCCGCAAATGACTCAAATAGAGACTATCGTCTATTGATTGCTGCATAGGCATTATATGTTCGCTGAGTTTCTTTCTACATAACTCTTTAATCGTTTGAATGTTCTTTGGCAAAAACTGTATCGTTTTGAATGCCTCTGCCAATTCATTCAAATCATTTGTAAATGGCATCATTTTAGGCTTTAGGTCAGCGCGGGTATGTTTTATTTGGTTGTAAGTCAATCCTTCCGCGACAGGAATGTCCCAAAGGGGAATCTTAATGAAATCGCAAACGGTAGTTTCGTCCTCGTCAAGCATCGTACAGGTGAAATACTCGGTCAGTTTATCATCCATTGCAATGATATTGTTTCTGTTCAGAAAAGTTTCGAAATAAATCTGCAACAGAACATCCTCTTTTTTCGTGTCAGGAACATAGCTCAGAAACGGAACGCTCCAAATCTTATCGTCAATGAATTGACGCAATTCAGCAATCTTATAAAAATCAAAAAATAAGTCTAATGTTCCTTTCAAACTTTGCTTCAAATTTGCCATACGGATATTAAAATTGCCTAAAACGAGCATCATTGATTTGTCTTTATGCTTAACTTGCCTAATTTTTTTCAGACTAAGCAACAGATCCTCCAATGTACAAATCATTTCATATTCCTGCTTTTCCCGTTTATAAACCCATTTGCCAAAGTCTATTGCCATTTTATCCGAAATTGAGTTTAAATCAACATTAAGCATGTTAGCCCAAGCGCTGCTATCATTTAAAGTTATGGTTTCGGTTATAAAAATATACGACCGTATGTTGATTAGGATTTTATGGAATGGAATTATAGAAGTGGGACTATCAAATATATTTATATTCATCTTCAATTCATTTTTACTATTTTAAACTTAAATCCTATTATTTATCAGAACATCTCCATCTGTCTTTGTGTCTTCGTTTCTTAGTACCTTCGTGTTGCTTTTCTTCTTTATCACTTTCGGAATAGGCTTCAAATCCTTACCTATATATTAATTACTCTGCGGAGGCTGTTCCGTTTCATCTTCTTCATGCACATGCCAATGCGTAGGATTCACCTCCTGATAGAAAAACAATCGTGTTGACTTCAAATCCATTTGTTTCGCAAGCCGATCGCGCACTTCGCTTGCCACGTAAGGCGCGACAACTTTGAATGTCTCCAAATAATCAATCAGCATGCCGCTCGAACTAATGCCAAGATAGAGCTTCGAGCGCGTGTCGTTTTGAGTTTGATTCTGTTGATAACTCAGATAGATGCTGTTGTCAATGGCTTGCTGTACAGGAGTTATATGCTCGAGGATTTTTTCTCTACACCGGTTCTTTATCTCTGCGAGATTCTCCTGCTCAAATTGAATTTCGTTGAGTTCTTCCTTCAGTTCGTTCAGATGGGCTTTAAATGGCTTCATTGCCGTTTGCATATCGCTGCGCGTATATTTGATTTTGTCGGATGCCATCCCCTCGTCAACAGGAATATCCCAAAGGGGAATCTTAATAAAATCGCATGCAACACTATCTTCATTATCAAGGGTTGTACTAACATATTTCTCAGCCAGAATCTCGTCCAATCCCATGAAATCTTTTCGATCGAGGATGCTGTCGCAAATGAGTTGAATGTAACCATCTTCCTTTTTGGGGTCAGGAAATACGTTTAGCTTAGCAAAGTTCCATACCTTTTCTTCAATTAAAGAGCGTAAGGTAACAACTTTATTGAATCTCATGCATTCATCCATTTGCAAATTGATACCGCGCCGTAATTCAACAAGTGTTTGTTTAAAGGAGCCAAGCGCGTATAAAGCACGTTTATCTTTGTGCTTCATGCTTCTCGTTTTCTTCATTATTGGCAGCGTTTCTTCAAGAATTAACAACACGGCTTTAAATTCGTCATTCCCTTTTAACCAGAGTTTCCCGACAGCCACTGTCATTTCATCCGACATAGTTTCAATATCAATAGCAAACAAATTAGTATCTACATCGCGTGTTGTCAATGTTACCGTGTCGGATACAAATATACACGACCTAAGATGAATGAACTTGCTTTCGTATTTAATTACAGATTCAGTACTATCAAAAATATTTATATTCATTCTCAACTCATTTTTACTACGTTAAACTTAAATTCGACTAAGATTTCGCTCACTCGAATCTCTTTCAGATTCAGTGACGAAATCAACATACAAAATTAAATAAATTTTTCAATTCACTATAAATATCATCAAAAAAAATAATAATGATGTCATTCTGCGCAATTAGAAATCACAGTTGTATAAGTTTTTCATATCTTTGTAAAAAAATAAATTATTGTGTTTGAGTTTGTGCTTTAGTGTTTAGGCACTATACTCAGTTTTGAAACCTATATCTAATAAATCAACATCATGCTTATGAAAAAACTTTTTATGCACTACGAGAAAAAGATTCCCTACATCCTTGTGGTGTGTGCGGGAGTATTGCTCACTTTGTTGCTACTAACTTTGTCACTCTATAATCATCCTGCTGCCGACGATTTCGTCTATTCGGTCAATGCGCAGCACTACGGCTTTTGGGGTGCGCAGTTCTTCTGGTATATGCACTGGTGTGGCAGATATTTCTCCACCCTACTGCTGAGCATGAATCCGTTGATACACGGCTCATTTATTGGCTACAAACTGCTGTCTGCTCTGTTGATATTGCTCAGCCTTGCTTCATTTTATTTTTTTATCAACATGCTTTTCAAACGTTCGGGAGTGCTCGAAAAATGGCATATCACCTTCCTGTGTTTCTTTGCCTTCATTCTGCTGATGCCTTCGGTTGCCGAAGCCTACTACTGGATGGCAGGTGCTTATTCCTATCAAATGGGCAACATCTTGACCTTGTTTTTGTTCATTCTCATGATGTCCTATACAGAAAAACCTTCTACAAGAAAATTCCTCCTATCCATCGTGGTAGTCATCGCTTTAGCAGGAACCAATGAGGTTTCCATGTTTTTTCAGGTGTTGATGCTTATGTTTGTAATGGTTTTTCATCTGATACGTTTCCGAAAGATTCCACGGTATTATGTAGTGTTATGCGCTCTTGCCTTAGTGGGTTCGTTGGTGGTGTACCTCGCTCCCGGCAATGCCTATCGCGCTTCCTTTCAAACACAAAATCATCAGTTAGTATTCTCAATGAAAAGTGCTGTGGTTGAAACCATTGATGTGATGAGTCATTGGTGGTGGATAGCGGGTTTCATCATTCTGACTACCTATAGTATTGCCAATCATGCCATGAGGAAGGATGAGAAGCATCACTTTGAGCATCTTTATCTGAATCCTTTTGTGGTGATTGCCCTGATAGGCATCACAGTGGCTTTAGGATTTTTTACCTGCTATTGGAGCCTTGGTCTGTATCCGCCTATGCGCACCATCAATACGATGTATTTCTATTGCATTATTGGTGCGGTCTATACAGGTATTTGCCTTGCTGTCATGCTTCAACGGGCAAAGATTCGTGTGCCAGACCTTTCCCGTGTTGCTTGGTTGATTCTGCTGCTATTGTTGTTGTATGTGTATAAATATCCCAATAACGTGAAGACAGCCTATCAGGATTTCCGCAGCGGCACAGCCCAAAGCTATGACAAAGAGCTTACAGCACGTTATAGAAGCTTGCTGACGAACCCAAATCGCTCTTGTAGCATCAACAAACTACATATTTTTCCGAAAACTCTTTACTTTAAGGATATTACCGAAAATACTGACATCGTTATGCTCCGGAATTACGAAGCCTTTTTCGATAAAGATAGCATTGCGGTGGTTGATTAGTTGATTGGTTGATTGGTTGATTGGTTGATTGGTTGATTGGTTAATTAGTTGATTGGTTGATTGGTTAATTAGTTGATTGGTTGATTGGTTAATTAGTTGATTGAGTTGATTGGTTAATTGAGTTAAATAGGAGACGTGCGAAGTTGCAAACTTCCCATAACTATAATTCCGAAAGATCTTCCCCGACATCATTTAACCAGCCAGGGGGCTTTATAATCATCCGATCTTTTTTTAATTACAGGGGTTTTCGGGATAAATTTTATATCAATCTGTTGTGCTTTTCCATTTTCAATTTTATATAAAAGCGATTGATAGGGTTCAAACATTAGGTTCATATCAATCTGTTTGCCTTGGTAATGGAGGGCGATATTCATGGTTTGTGTTTCAGAATTTAGCGATTGCCCATATTCCATAGGGAACTTTATTCTGTTGGCTTTCGGATTCGGGAAGTAAATGTAAATAACATCTCCTTCTTTGCGGCACCAATGTCGGGGTAGGGTATTGCCTGTGATGAATGGAGTTATGTTATCTGGCATATCCCCTGATACCGTTTTCAATTTTCGCAGTTGGTTCACAGTGCTTACATAATTCGGATTTGATTTTGCGCCCGGCTCTTTGGGAGTCTTTTTTAAAATAATTTTCAATCCACTTTCTGCAAGCTTTAGCAGCCTTTTGATTACTTTGTATTCTAAATATTCTGCATCCACATAAAATGCATTAAATTGGGCATTACCAATTTGTAAGCGTCCATCTTTTACAATTGCTTTTTCGAGGAATTCAGCGTTAATCCAAGCCGGGTTAAATCCATCCAATTCTTTTGGGAAATAAACGTAGCGCATTTCATAATATCCCCACGACCATATAAATTGTTTTTCTTTCGGCAACACACCGGCAACCCAAGCATCTTCTGTTGGTAAATAAACGGCTATATCGCTATATGTGCTGCCTTTTTGCATCGTGTTCGAAACGGTGCTCAGGTATTTATTAAAAGCATTTATTTCAGGTGCCATATCGCTGTGGTCGCCAATATGGGTGGTGGCATAAAAGTGCACCGTATCTTGTCCTGCCGGATTGTGGGCTTTTCCGTGCCAAATTATTTGATTGATGCCATTGGCAAACAGGGCATCTGCCACTAATTTCAAATCTGCCGTTTGTTCTTCACGCATATAATCGCGGGGCCAGCCATACAAACACGTAAATGTTTCGGAAGACACATACTTTTTACCCGACAGCAAGGCTGCAGATGCCGGAATGGCACAATATTCCGGTTCGAAAAGCATAGATTCTCCTTCGGGGATATCCATTTGTGCATATCCCGAAATTAAATCGCAGGGTGCTCCTGCAACCTGTCCGCGTGATGAAATTCCACCAGCGTTTATCGTTGAATCAAAATCATGATAAAACCTCAATACTTTGTCAGATATCAGACTCATATAATCATACAAATAAGGACTATTGTGAGGGGCATAGATGGAATCCATATATGGAACAATATCGTAGCCATATTTGTGTTTAAAATCGGTATCGAAACCATCGCACCATAGTTTTTCTGTTTCCACTTCCCAACTATCAATAAAATAGCTTTGTTTTATCTGTGTTTTTGGGTGGGGAAATGCGTTCATCAAGCGATTAAAATAAGGTTGATAGTTTTTCGGCGTGAGATGATCAATCACATAGCCCGACTTTGGATGTTGCCACGAACGGGTGATTGTTTGTCGCCAAGTCGAGTCACCAAAGCGTTGGGTTGCTTCCTTAAAAGTAACATACGAATCGCCAAAGGGCCACAGTGTGCCAAAAGTCAAATCGCAACCCATCCCGATAGAATCAGCATATTTTACTGTGAAATCAACAATGCCGGTCCATTCCGTGCTCAACCATTCCTGTCGGGGTGTATAAGAAGTGTCCTTTGGATTGAACCGATTTAACGGATACACCCAAGCCAACTCCACGCCACCAAAGCCATGCGTTTTGAGCCAATCAAGATTATACCGAACATCTTGCTTTTGAATCATCGAAGCAAACCACCAATAGCGGGCATAGGGTTTCGAATCCACAGAAAAATACCGACCATCACTATAAATTTGTTGTGCAGATGTATTGAATGCCACTGAAAGCAGCAACACCAACAAAGCATTTTTTAGCAAGCGTTTCATACTAAGGCTCCACTTGGAGAGAATTACATTTTTCATGATATATGTATTTATTTTTCTCAACAAAGATAAACATAATTCAAAACTACCAACACATTCATGAAAAAATCAATCATCAATTAGTATAAAAATACGCATCATCTGCTTTTTATTCAATGGAATTTTGCGTGATTTAGTTTTCAACGACGGGTTGATATTGGTGCAGATAGGGAGGAAAGTTGCTAACTTTGCACAACTGATTTTTCTTTAGTCGGGGCACGGCTTGGAGCCATACTTTGACATGAGGCGAATTGGGCACAGCCTAAAAGGACAGAGGTTGGAAGCTCACCCAACTGGGCAACCAATTTTATCAAATAAAAAAAAAGCCTTGATGCTATTTTATCAAGGCTTTTAGAATTAGTTATAAGCAGCTTACTGCCAAGATGCAATTGTTGCCAAATCTGCTTCAGTCAAAGGTGTCCCACCAACAATTTGCCAAATATAAGACAGAATATCCGACTCATGAGTTGGTAATGTGGTTTTTCCTTTCAATGCAGCAATTAAATGAACTACCTGTTCATTAGTAGTCACAACTTGTGGTTTGTAAATTGCCAAACTTGTTGGCACATGACGACTTGGATTACAACAGAATGATTTCAGACTGATATTTAAAGTATCTCCGCCAGGAATTACTATAGTGTCAGACACAACAATAACTCCTGTCTGAGCTGTATCAATAGGTGTAGAATCGTTACAAAACATAAGACCTGCCGGAAGAATAAACGAAGTAGGGCTAGGGCTGGTGTTATGTAATTTCATGTATAAGGTTACAAATACGCCTATACCATGGGCAATCCATGTAGTTTTTGGTGAATTTGATTCATAGCTAGCCCATTCTTCAACAGACTTTTTGCCAATGAAAGGGGCTTTTCCGGGATCGCCGCCTAATATTTTCCCTACAACTTTAACATTTGCTGGGAAATTCCAGGTAGTACCTACCGGAGTGCCGCCATGACTGCCTAGACCGGCTAAGCTGGTTGACAGAACTTGCGTAACAGGAACGTAGGGAATTTCTGGTGGAGTAGTTTTATCCTTTTTACAGGATACAATGAGGACAACTGAACTAATTAATAAAAATAGAAGTGTTTTTTTCATGGTTTTACGATTTTAAATAATTCTGCAATATTACAACTTTTTTTTTAGCTACGCAAGTTTTTTTTCAAAAAAAATACTGATGATAAAATTCGGGTAAAAGTTTCTTTAAATAAATATTTCAAACAACAAGAGTAACAGCTTTTAAAACAACTGTTTACTACGTTAGCGAATTGACCACAATCTACTCAGTGGTGGCGGATTTTGTTTGTAAAATAAATGCAAATTATACACTCATCCAAAAAAAAAGTTTTGTTTCCACTCAATAATAACGAATGTTTAAGCTTCTGTGATGCTTGAAATTTTTATTAACTATTCTGTACTCTACGAAAATGCTCCTCTAAAACTAATCATTTTTAAGAAAAATAATTTCATACTTTGATCAATACTATCTACCATAGAGTGCAATGTTTGAAGCTAATTATTTTCAGGTGCAATGATTAGCCTAATATCCTTGAAATAAAATCAGAGTGCAAGCTAATCTTCATAAATGCCGTTAGCCCTAAAATAAATCCGACCAAACTAATGGAACCGGCAAAATAGAGTAGCCATTTTTTTTGAGTTAAAGCTGTTATGCCAAACATTGCGATTGAAATGGTTAATAATGCCTCGGTCATATCAAATTGATCGTCATAAAGATTGATGGCGTCATAATCTTTTTCGTAACCTTCTGCCTGAGCTTTAATACCGATACGGTATCTGTAATAGTCCAATAAATTGTACTATAACAGCTACTCTATCGGCATTATACCAAATTGAGTTTGGACTAAAACTTAATATGTAAT
>CAIWVT010000039.1 GCA_903916135.1 uncultured bacterium | reverse complement strand
TTTAATGTAAATTTTAGAAAAGTCTTAATTTTTCTGTTTGCGTTATTCACCTCATGGCAACTATTTGCACAACCCGCGAATGATAATTGCGGTAGTGCAATTACTGTTACAGCAACATCTCTATGCAATTTTAATAACTACACAACCGCTAGTGCTACTGCATCCACAGGCGCACCCACTCCAAGTTGTGGAAATTATTCAGGCGGCGATGTATGGTTTCAGGTTACTGTACCATCAACCGGGCACCTGATTTTCGACACTCAAACTTCCAACAGTAGTGATGATGCGAGCATGTCTATTTATTCTGGCACTTGCGGCAGTTTAACCGAAATTGAATGTGATGCCGACGATAGCAACTATGGTTTGATGCCGATGATTGATAATTCATCGCTCACTCCCGGATCAACTGTTTATATAAGGATTTGGCAAGCTAGTGGTGCTGCAGGAGAAGCTTTTGGTCTTTGTGTTTATGATCAAGTCATACCTTCCTGTTTGAACAATACCCCTGCCGGAGATTATTGCTCAACGGCTGTCCCCATGTGCAACTTTAATGGATATTGCGGTAACACTAGTGGTACTTATGGTTATACTGTAAGTCCTACAAATTCCACAGATGAGAATTCTTCACCATTGGGAGCTATTTTCTGCGGTTCTATTGAAAATAATTCATGGATGTCATTTGTTGCAGATGCAACAACCGCTACTCTAAATGTTTTTGTGAGTAATTGTACAATGGATTATGGTATTCAAATGGAAATTTATTCGACCACCGATTGTTATAATTTTACTTCTGTTTCAAATTGCTGGAATCCGGGGACTCCGGTTACGGGTACAATCACAGCAACAGGGCTTACCATTGGCAATACGTATTACCTCATGGTTGATGGTCAAGCAGGTGATATATGCGATTATGTTATTTCAGCAGGAAACGGCGTATTTGCCATAAGTGCCGGACCTGACGTAACTGTTTGCCCAGGGCAAAGTACCACCTTGGATGGTTCAGGAGGTGCCACGTATTCATGGTCCCCTATCACAGGATTATCAAATCCGAATATTTCTAACCCAGTTGCAACTCCTGCTGTAACTACCACCTATACACTCACGGCTACAGGCGGCAGTGCATCATGTGCAGGCACTGATGCCGTTACAATTACGGTAGCTGCTCCCACATCAACTGCGAGCAGCAATAGCCCAATCTGTTCAGGTCAAATCCTAAATCTCACTTGCACTCCTGCAGGCTCAACCTCATATAGCTGGACAGGTCCGAACACTTTTTCAAGTACTGTTCAAAACCCGACCATAACAGGTGTTACACCTGCGGCTTCCGGTACTTATACCGTTACAGTAACCAATGGCGGATGTACCTCCACTGCAACAACAACTGTAAGTATAAACTCTACAGCCACGGTAACTGCCACAAGCAATAGCCCTATATGCCCCGGGACAACTCTGAATCTCACTTCAACTTCGGGCGGAACCGCTTATAGCTGGACAGGTCCCAACAGCTTTTCGAGCACCATACAGAATCCTACTATCCTTAGTGCTACTCCTGCAGCGACAGGCAATTATACAGTTACCATAACATTTACTGGTGGTTGTACAGGTTCGGGCTTCGTATCGGTTGCTGTTAATTCAAATCTTGTCATTACAGCATCTGCCGCCCCCTTAGGAGTATGTCCAAATGGGACATCAACGCTGACTGCAAGCTCATCAACTCCCACAGCTACATATACATGGATGCCTAACACGTTAAGCGGCATAACCGTAAGCGTTACTCCTACTAGCACCACAACATACACAGTAACCGGAACGGATTCCGGATGCACGGGAACAGCAACCGTAACAGTAACATTAAATCCTTTGCCCACCATCAGTTTTGCACCCATGCCAAACCTTTGTATCACATCACCATCGTTCGCCTTAACTCAGGCTTCGCCTAGCGGAGGCACTTACTCAGGCACAGGCGTCACTGCAAACACGTTCAACCCTGCCGTTGCAGGAATTGGCACATATATCATCACTTATGATTATACGAATTCGGCTACAGGATGCAGCAATACAGACTCAACACAAATTACGGTTAGCACAGGTTTGACCATAAGCGTAACTCCCGCCGATATAACGATCTGCCAAGGCACCTCCACTTCATTGACTGCTGGCGGAGCCACCAATTATGTTTGGAGTCCGGCAACAGGACTCAACAGTAATACCGGATCGGTTGTAATTGCACAGCCTCCATCAACAACAACTTATAGTGTCCTTGGGTCGAACCCAGACGGATGCAATGGCATTAATACTGCAACCGTTAGCTATTATAGTATATCGCAGGTCAATATCACTGCCGTTCCTAACACCGGATGCAGTCCACTTGATGTTACATTCAATTATGCGCCCGTTGGTATAATAACCGATTCAACTTGGCATTGGAACTTCGACGATAGCTTCAGTAATGATAACATTTCGGTTGATTCAACTGGGCATCATTATTATTCGCATTATGGATATTTTGTGGTAACTTTTTCTGCAACAGATATTAATAATTGTGATATTTCTGCAACCACAACAGTAGAAGCTTATATTATGCCACATGCTGAATTTTATTATAATCCCGAAATAGGTATCACTGATGTACAGCCAATCGTTTTTGCTGATTTGTCAACAAATGCAGACTACTGGTCATGGGATTTTGGAGATTTGAATTCGCATAACGATAATTATTCCGATCAGGCAAACCCAATACATACGTATGCCGATTCTGGAGCTTATACAGTACAATTGATTGTTACAACTTCTCATAATTGCAGTGATACAGCCTATCATAATGTAATTATCAACCCTGAATTGATTATTTATGTTCCAAATGCTTTTACTCCAAATGGAGATATTTGTAATGATATTTTTAAACCTGTTATTACTGGATTTGATAAAAAAACCTATCAATTATCTATTTTTGATAGATGGGGCAAAGAAATATTTTTCTCAGACAATATTGATTTAGGCTGGACTGGAAAATACAATAGTAAAGACGTTCCTGAGGGAGTTTTTACATATATTATAGTATTGAATGAGTACACAGGAAAAAAACATAAATATGTTGGTGCAGTTACTTTATACAGATAATTGCTTTATCAACTACTAAAACTATCAATTATACAAGTTGGTTTTTGTTAATTATGGATTTTTTGCGCTATTTTATTGTAAGTTTTTGATGTTTTTTTGCAAAAAACATGGCAGAGTTTATGAGATTGGAAAATAAAATAAAAAAATATTTTTATTTTCGCCGCCTTGTCCCTACAAGCTTATAGCATTTTTTCACAAAATACTTTTCAAAAAAAAATATCAAAGTATTTGTTATGAATGTTTAAAGATATATCTTTGCAGCCATTTTTAAAACAAACCAAAAAAATATATATGAGTAAAAAGAATGTGATTATTATTGGTGCAGCAGGTAGAGATTTTCATAATTTCAACACCTACTACAGAGGAAATGAAGCTTACAACGTTGTAGCCTTCACAGCCGCACAGATTCCTGACATAGCAGGAAGAAAGTATCCAAAAGAATTAGCCGGGAGTCTCTATCCCGAAGGTATTCCAATTTATGTGGAAAGCGATTTGCCTAAACTTATCAAAGATCTCAATGCTGATATTTGCGTTTTCGCATACAGCGATGTTCCTTATGAGAGAGTTATGGGAATGAGCGCCATCGTTAACGCAGCAGGCGCAGATTTCATGTTAATTGGACCGAAACAAACACAAGTGAAAAGCACCAAACCGCTTATCGCTGTTTGTGCAGTAAGAACAGGTTGTGGCAAAAGCCAAACCTCACGTCGTGTTATTGAAATCTTGATGAAACAAGGTTTGAAAGTTGTTGCTATTCGCCATCCAATGCCTTACGGGGATTTGAATGAGCAAAAAGTGCAACGTTTCGCCACTGTTGAAGATTTAAAAAAACACAAATGTACTATTGAAGAAATGGAAGAGTATGAACCCCATGTAGTTCGCGGAAACGTGATTTATGCCGGTGTTGATTATGAAGCTATTCTTCGCGAAGCAGAAAAAGAAGCAGACATCATCCTTTGGGATGGTGGTAATAACGATTTTTCGTTTTATGCTACTGATTTATGCATTACTGTTGTTGATCCTCATCGTCCCGGTCATGAATTGAAATATTATCCGGGAGAAGTTTCTCTACGTTTGGCTGATGCCGTCGTTATCAATAAAATGGATAGCGCATCTCCAGAAAACATTCAAATCGTTCGTGATAGTATCGCTAAGGTGAATCCTAATGCTATCGTTATTGACGGTGCATCACCATTAACAGTTGACAAACCTGAATTAATTAGAGGTAAAAGAGTTTTAGTTGTTGAAGATGGTCCTACCCTCACCCACGGTGAAATGAAAATTGGTGCAGGTACTGTTGCAGCAATGAAGTTTGGCGCAGCCGAATTGGTTGATCCACGTCCGTATGCTGTTGGCAAATTGGCTGAAACCTTTAAGATTTATCCAAACATTGGTACCTTATTACCAGCTATGGGTTATGGCGAACAACAAGTTGCCAATCTTGAAAAAACAATTGAAAACACTCCTTGTGATGCAGTTGTTATTGCTACACCTATTGATTTGAATAGAATTGTAAAAATCAACAAGCCTACTGTAAAAGTTGGTTATGATTTGCAAGAAATTGGTCGTCCAGATTTAGATGATGTTTTATGTGACTTTTTAAAGAAACATAATCTCCTCAAAAATTCAGGATGTTCATGCTGTTCCTAAAATAATTTAGAAAAAAGGCGACATTAGTCGCCTTTTTTTTTGCATATTAAAAAATATTCGTACATTTGAGGTCTGAAAATTATAAACAAATACAAACTATGAAAAACAGAAGTTTAATTTCTATTGATGATTTCACCAAAGAGGAATACTTTTCAGTGTTAGACGCAGCAGAACAGTTTGAACGGAAGCCTGTTCAGAATATTCTTGATGGAAAAGTTGTTGCTACTCTCTTTTTTGAACCATCAACACGCACACGACTTAGTTTCGAAAGTGCAGTGAATTATTTGGGCGGAAAGGTCATCGGATTTTCTGATGCTTCCAGCTCGAGTGTTAAAAAAGGGGAATCTTTGAAAGATACCATTTTAACCGTGTGTAATTACTCCGATCTTATTGTATTGCGTCATCCAAGAGAAGGAAGTGCACGTTATGCAAGTGAGGTAGGCACGGTGCCCATTGTGAATGCAGGTGATGGCGCAAATCAACACCCAACGCAATGTTTGCTCGACTTGTATTCGATCAGAAAGACACAAGGAAAGCTTGACAATCTTGACATTGCTTTTGTTGGAGACCTTAAATACGGACGTACCGTACATTCTTTGGTCATTGCTATGACGAATTTTAATTGTCGTTTCCATTTGGTTTCACCACCCGAATTGAAATTGCCCAGCTCGGTTAAGATGCATATCAAGGAGAAAAATCTTGAATATTATCAGTACACCGATTTGAGTGAAGTTATCCCTATGGCGGATATTATTTATATGACACGTATTCAAAAGGAAAGATTTTCCGATCCCATTGATTACGAAAAAGTAAAAAACGCTTATATTCTTAACCGCAGTTTGTTGGGTAATACGAAGCCGAATATGAAAATCTTACATCCTTTGCCCCGTGTGAACGAAATTAATGAAGATGTAGATGATTTGCCACAAGCATATTATTTTCAACAAGCACTGAATGGTTTATATGTACGTCAAGCAATTTTAAAAATAATTTTAGGATTATAAAAAATGGAACAAGATAAAAAACCAGTAAAAGAATTTGTGGTTTCGGCTATTGAAAATGGAACCGTGATAGACCACATCCCAGCACAAAGTGTGTTTCAGGTAATTCATATTTTGAACCTTGATAAATATGGTAACCAGATTCTTTTTGGAACCAACCTTGATAGTAATAAATATGGCAAAAAGGGCATCATTAAAGTAACAAACAAATATTTCAAACCTGTTGAAATAAACAAGATTGCTTTGGTGGCTCCTACTGCTACTTTGATTATTATTAAAGATTTTCGCGTTATCGAGAAGAAAAAAGTTGAGATACCTGATACGATAGAAACATTTGTGCAATGCGTGAATCCTAATTGCATCACGAATCATGAAGACGTGCCTACCAAATTTAAGGTGTTGGACAAGGTTGATTCGAGACTTAAATGTACATATTGCGAGAAGATTACCGAGAAGAAAAATATGACATTTAGATAGAGAGTGAATAGTTACTTAGATTTTTGATTTTTGATTTTAGATTTAGGATTTGGACTTCATAGTTGTTGAAGCTTGATTTAGTAATACTTCTTTTAAAAGATGTCAACAGATACATTCCCAGATTTTATTGGTGGCTTAGGAGATTCAGGGCGGGGTACGGCAGACTTGGCTGTAGAAGCTATAGGCGATGATGCCGAGGTTTTCAAGCATTTGATGAGTTTGTGCTTTTCGCAGCCCTACCCTATTGGCATGAGATTGGCTCGTGTGGTGCAATTGTATTGCGAAAAGAATTCGGATTTTATTGTTCCCTACCTTGATGAAATCATTGAGAAGATTGCTGTTTCGAAGATTGAAGGTGTGAAGAGAAGCTTCCTGAAAATAATAGCGGACAGTATTGATTTCAATTTAGTGAAGGATAATTCTACCTTATTGCAACTATGTTTTGATTGGCTGATATCGCCCAAAGAAGCTGTAGCAGTTCGATATTACAGTATCATTATCTGTGAGAAATTTTGCAAGTATGAACCCGATTTGATTCCTGAGTTCAAATCTTCCTTGGAGTTTTGCCTCCCGGATGGTTCAAAGGGGTTTCAAAATAGGGCTTTGAAGGTATTAATGAAATTACAAGAATCAAATTAAGAGACCACTCCGAAACGTCAAAATCTTGCCACAAAGGCACTAAGACTCAAAGAAACACGAAGTTTTTAATTTGTTTATTCAGCAATGCTTTGTGCCTCTTTGTGTCTTTGTGGTATTTTTTTACTTTGTGGTTTTCGGAGGGAGGCTCAATTAAAGAATTTACTTCTTCATTTCTTTTATCTTCAAATCATGCTTGATGATTTCTTCGATTTGTTCGGCATCTATTCGCTTTGCGATAATCGTTTTCTTTTCATCCAACACATAAATGACAGGTGTACTATAAATATCATACAACTCGGCATAATGAGGCGTTAGTGCGCGAGGTCCATCCACGTTGATAAAATTCATCTTATTGAGACGGATGAACTTCTTCATTTCAACCATGCTCGTATCGGTACAAATCGAAAAAACTTCCAAATCGTATAATTTTTTCTCTTTATTATACAGCTCTACAATTTTAGGCATCTCCGCTTTGCAATGTCCACAATTATAATCCCAAAAAAGTAGTACGGTATATTTGGTGGTGATGGTCTCCATGGATTGCAACTGAAGACTGGTGTCTTGCATTATCATATTTGGAGCAGTTTTGCCTAATAAAATCGGTTTAAGTTTCATCGCACGCTTTGAAATGTTTTCGAGCAATACATCTGACAGCCAATCGCATTGTTTGGTCATATAATAGGTTTCGACCATGTGAACAAATACCGCATCAAATCCCATAACCTTTGAAGTTTCGAAGGTGTAGGTGATATACCATACCACATATTTGAACATTTCTTTGCTGGACTTAACTTTTGCAACAAGTTTGTCGGCTTCTGCACATATAGAATCGGGGGATTGAACCACCACTTTATCGAAGAAATAATTTAAACGGTTGTAAAAAACAGGGGTGCGCAGGATTCTATCATCTGTCAAATCAATATTATCCCAGTAATGAGCTTTATAATATAGGTAAGTGAACGTGGAATCTTTACGTCCATTGGACAAGATGGGTGCTTCGGGAATGTCGGGTTCTTTTGATGCCATGAAAACTTTGGTGGCAAGGCTCTCTGGATATTTTTTCATGAAGTCAAGCTTGTAATCCTTCACGGCATTATCTATGCGCTCCATCTCTTTTTTAATTATATCAGCAGAATCCTTATTGTCCTTCAGTGCCTCTTGCTTCGCTTTTAGTTTGTCAAAGATGCTTTGATTGCTCATAATATAATTCAGGTATTCATAAAAAGATTTATTTTCGATAGAGCCTTTCACCTTCATGTTCTTTACCAAATCAGCAGTGTCGGTCTCGAACCAAATCTCCAAGGCATCATTCACAATGAAATCGAAGTACTTTTTTTTTGGGATGACAATAAAATAAATGCCTTTTGGCAATTCTTTTTTGCCATCGAAAAAAGTTTCGCCTTTGGCATTGGAGACACAGGTGTCGTCAATCTGCTTATATTGTCCATAATAATGCGCCAAATAGCAGGTGTCGCCCGTAACAACTCCGTTGACTTTCACATGAATTTTGTATCCGCCTGCAACAGGCAAGGATGTTGTGTGCGTTGTGCCTACATTGTTAAACAATAACAATGATAAAATGATGTTTGTAAAGAATGTGAGCATAATGTTTTGTTTTTTAATTTTTGGTTGACCTTACAAAAATAATACATTTTTTTAAATTGTCAGAAAAACTGCCAATTTTTCATACATAATATTTATATTTGCATCTTATAACGACAAGATTTCCGATATTATTTTATTTGAACTTGGCTTTAGTATATTTTTTTTAAAACTTATC
>CAIWVT010000038.1 GCA_903916135.1 uncultured bacterium | reverse complement strand
TTACTCTTTACATTAATAATGATGCTTTGTATCGTTAAAATTTCTTCGGCACAAATTATGTTTCAAAAAACGTATGGAAAAAAAAAATTGGAATGAAGGCTTTTCAGTTGAACAAACATCTGATTCGGGGTTTATATTTGCAGGATATACCAAAAATATTTATGATATTAGTACCAATGCTTACTTAATAAAAACGAATGAATCGGGAGATACATTGTGGACAAAACTTTATAGTGGAACCCATTATAATTATGGCATATCTGTTCAACAAACCACAGATGGCGGATTTATTATGGGGACTTGTTATGGCGACGCTACTCTAAATGCTTACTTAATCAAAACCAATTCAAATGGTGATACTTTATGGACAAAGGGCTACGGTGGTATTCTCGATGATAATATTAATTCAGTACAACAAACAACTGATGGGGGTTACATTATCTTAGGAACAACAAAAAGTTTCGGTGCGGGTGCAAGCGATATTTATGTAATCAAAACAGATTTTAAAGGAGATACAATTTGGACCAAAGCCTATGGAGGAACAAATATGGAAGATTGTGCTTCTATTCGTCAAACGGATGATGATGGCTATATAAT
Source organism: uncultured bacterium (assembly GCA_903916135.1). Classification (GTDB taxonomy): domain Bacteria; phylum Bacteroidota; class Bacteroidia; order Bacteroidales; family CAIWKO01; genus CAIWKO01. The sequence continues at coordinate 10,779 of CAIWVT010000038.1, read as the reverse complement.
TGCAGGATTTACAAATAGTTTTGGCGCAGGTAATACTGATGTTTATGTAATCAAAATTGATTCAAATGGTGCTGTTATGTGGTCAAAGACTTATGGTAGTCACACTGTGGATTATGGTCGTTCTGCTATGCAAACCAGTGATGGAGGGTATATTATTGCAGGGTTTAGATATAATTTGCCCTGGCAAGGTATTGATATCTATTTAATAAAGACTGATGCAATAGGAGATACTTTATGGACAAAAAATTATGGTACCACATCTGATGAGGAAGCACTTGCTGTCATACAAACTAGTGATGGAGGATATATGATTACAGGGTCTCGTTTTTACTCTCCTTGTAATACAGTTTATTTATTAAAAACCAATGCGAATGGAGAAATCATTTGGACGAGAATATTTGGAGGAACTCTTAGTACTAGCATGGTTGGAAATTCAATTCAGCAGACTATGGATGGTGGTTATATAATTGGGGGGAGTATTAACTCATGCTCTTCTGATAACAAAGATATGCTTTTAATAAAAACAGACTCTAACGGCAACAGTAACTGCTCTCAGAGTAATGTAGAAACAATTACATACACAGATTCAACAAAAGTCTCAAGTCCTGCAACAATAGTGACAAATCCTGCAACTATGCTATATGCTCATTCAGTAGCAATATTGAGGGGCGGCAAGCTTGTTAATTTATGCACAGTATCTATCAATGAAATTGCAACAGAGCCGAACTCTTTATCTATCTTTCCAAATCCTACAACATCAGATAACTTCACCCTCCAACTCCCTCCCGATTTCACCCCTGCCACCCTGCAAATCTTCAACGCTCATGGAGCAATGGTGTATGAGCAAAGCATCACCCAAGCCTCCACCCTCATCCATCTCAACAAAGCTGCGGGTATCTATTTCGTGAAAGTTGATGATGGCGAAAAAGTGGTAATGGGGAAATTGATTGTGGAATAGGCATTCGCATTCCTCAGACATATTGAATATATAGGTAGATAAAAAAAACGGGCACCTCTCAGCACCCGTTCTCCTAAACCACATAAACCTATCTTTATTTATCTTTCACTTCTTCGAAATCAACATCGGTAACGTTGTCGTTCTTTGGTTGATTTGCTTGTTGACCCGGATCTTGCTGTGCTTGTTGCGCATTCGGATCTGCTTGCGCTGCGTTATACATTTCTGTACTGGCAACCTGCCAAGCCGCATTCATTTTTTCCATGGCTGCATCAATCCCTGCAATGTTTTTGCTTTGATGTGCGTCTTTCAATTCCTTCAAAGCGCTTTCAATAGGTTCTTTTTTGTCAGCAGGAATCTTATCGCCATATTCTTTCAATTGTTTTTCGGTAGTGAAAATCGTTGAATCGGCGGCATTCACTTTGTCCACTATTTCTTTTGCTTTACGATCTTCTTCAGCATTGGCTGCTGCTTCGTCTCTCATGCGTTTAATCTCTTGTTCGTTCAAACCGGAGGAAGCTTCAATACGAATCTGTTGTGTTTTGCCTGTGGCTTTATCCTTGGCAGAAACATTGAGAATACCATTAGCATCAATATCGAAAGTAACTTCAATTTGAGGAATGCCACGAGGTGCAGGTGGAATACCATCCAAATGGAAACGTCCGATGCTTTTGTTGCCGGTTGCCATGGGGCGTTCGCCTTGCAAGATATGAATTTCAACAGAGGTTTGGCTATCACCAGCCGTTGAGAAGGTTTCCGATTTCTTGATAGGAATCGTTGTGTTCGATTCAATCAATTTGGTCATCACACCGCCTAAAGTTTCGATACCTAAGGAAAGTGGGGTAACATCTAACAATAAGACATCTTTAATATCACCCGATAAAACTCCACCTTGAATTGCAGCACCAACAGCCACCACTTCGTCAGGATTCACGCCTTTGGAAGGAGCTTTTCCGAAGAAATCTTCCACCATTTTCTGTATCGTAGGGATACGTGTGGAACCTCCCACCAAAATCACCTCATCAATATCAGCAGCTTTCAGATTTGCATCTGCCAAAGCCTTACGACAAGGTTCAATAGTCGAGCGGAACAAATCATCATTCAGTTGTTCGAATTTCGCACGGCTGAGTTTGCGAACCAAATGCTTGGGAACGCCGTCAACCGAAGTAATATAAGGTAAGTTAATATCCGTTTCGGCAGAACTCGAGAGTTCAATCTTTGCTTTTTCAGCAGCTTCTTTCAAACGTTGCAATGCCATAGGGTCTTTGCGCAAGTCAATGTTTTCTTCGTTTTTGAATTCATCTGCCAACCATTCAATCACCCTGTGGTCGAAGTCATCGCCACCCAAATGAGTATCGCCGTTGGTGGATTTCACTTCAAACACACCTTCGCCCAATTCTAAGATAGAGATATCAAATGTGCCACCGCCTAAGTCATAGACAGCAATTTTCATATCTTTGTGTTTCTTATCTAAACCATACGCCAGAGCAGCAGCCGTAGGTTCGTTGATGATACGTTTCACGATCAAACCTGCAATTTCGCCGGCTTCTTTGGTTGCCTGACGTTGCGAATCGCTGAAATAAGCAGGTACAGTGATAACCGCTTCGGTTACTTCACTGCCCAGATAGTCTTCAGCAGTTTTTTTCATCTTCTGCAATACCATTGCTGATATCTCCTGAGGAGTGTACATGCGGTCGGCAATTTTCACGCGCGGTGTGTTGTTTTCACCTTTCACAACCGTGTAAGGCACCCGTTTGATTTCTTTCGTAACGCGGTCGTAGGTTTCGCCCATGAAACGTTTGATGGATGCTACCGTGTTGGTAGGGTTCGTAATAGATTGACGTTTTGCCGGGTCGCCGGTTTTACGTTCGCCATTGGCTAAAAAAGCTACAATGGATGGTGTTGTTCTCTTTCCTTCGCTATTGGGAATCACAACGGGTTCGTTGCCTTCCATAACTGCCACACAAGAGTTGGTGGTTCCTAAATCAATTCCAATAATTTTTCCCATGATATTTATTTCCTTTTTATATTTGTTTTTATAAGATTACGTTTTGCCTTATGTCAAGCATTATGCCAATACCGCGAAATGCGTTCTTTGTTAGAAATAATGACATGAAAAAGGCAAAGCCGCCTACTCAATGGCAGACAAACATGACAAAATGGCAGAAATCGTTTGGAGAAAGGGAAAAGGAGAAAGGGGAAAGCACTTCCGTCCATGAGCTCACTCAGAGAACTACAAAGAAAAAAAACACCACGAAGGCACAAAGACACAAAGTTACACAAAGTCTTGTTATTCCATATAAACAACTTTTAAAAACTTAGTGGTTCTTTGAGTCTTAGTGTCTTTGTGGTTAGGTTGTGGTTTTTCGGGGTGGACTCAACTATAGAAGGCTTTACATGATATATCAAAGCAAAAGCTTATTTAGTTTGGGCGATCAGCAGCATGAGCTTCTCAAGCTTTGGACGCAGAGTGGCATTGCTACAGGTGTAATTGTTCACAATGATGGCAAAGGCTACATCTTTTTGGGCAGCGTTCTTCACATATCCTGCATACGATTTAATTTTCTCCATATTGCCTGTCTTCGCTTTCATATTGTTTTCAGCTACAGTTCCTGTCAGAAGCGATGCCATACCACCCGATTTTCCTGCCACCGGGAGAGATTTCTCGAAAGCAGCAAAATCCTTTTCCTTCCGCAGCATGCACAGAATTTCTGCTAACTGCCGCGTGCTGATTTTATTCTTCCGCGACAAGCCACAACCGTCTTCCATATCAAAACCATCCAAATCTATACCTTTATTAATATAGAAGTTTTTTATAGCTTCGATGCCGACACCAGATGAGCCTACCTGAGACTTTGTATATCCTATCATCTTCAAAATAGCTTCAGCAAAAAGATTTACACTCTTCATATTGGTATGAAAAATAATGTCGGATAGCTTAGGCGATATGTAAAAGGCTAAGGTTTGACGTGCATTCGTATCCGACTTGCCTTGCCATATCATTTCTCTCATGCTTGTAGAAGAGCTATCTACAAGAATTCCTTTTTGTTGGATGAATTGCAAGAAAGAGACCGCCATAATCGAAGGCGGATCGGGCAGGGAGCCATCCACATCGAAATGTTTCTTTCCCAGCGGCACCGTGCCTTCCAGCAATCGCTCATTGGAATAGGGTGCTCCAAAGATGACCACATTGTCTCCCGAGCCGGATTTCCCCGTTATAACATGGTTGGTAAATGTAATATCTGACATATTAGGTTCCATACTTGACAAAATGGCAGGAGAACTGACAGTGGCTCCTGCATCAAAATACAAACGATAGAGATTTTCGTTACAATTAAGTCCCCATGTACCCGAAGCGTAATAATTGCCTATATCCTCCCACGACCAACTGTATGCTAAAGGATTATCTTCATATATAGTGGCATCCGCTATTATCTTGCCGGCAATATGGCGTATCTTGTATTTTCGCAATGCGTTATAGAAATCACTGAAAATGCTGTCAGTTGAAACTTCTTTGCCAAAGCGTTTCGAACCGATGGTGGGGTCGCCGCCACCTTTAATATAGAGGTTGCCATGCAGTGTGCCGTTGGAATCAATAGTGCCCGAATATTCAAGTTTCGTCGTAAAAGTAAAGTCAGAACCGAGGAGGGATATAGCGGCTCCCGTAGTCAGGATTTTCAATACCGACGCGGGTTCCAGACCCATGTCAGCATTATATTCTGCCAGGATAGTGCCTGTGGCTGTCTCCATGGCAAGGATGCTCCAGGCGGCATGTTTCAAGTCGGCATCGCTCTTCAAAAGCTCAATTTCATCCTCCAAAAGCTTAGACGTGCCGGAAGTGGTGTTTTGTGCTTTCGCTGCCATCGCCTGACACAATGACAGCACTACTATTATATAAGGTATAAATTTACGCATCGAAGTTTTTTACAAATATATTCGTTTTTTTTATCATACTGCCATTTTTGTCATTTTGTCAGTGAAATATTTCTTGGCATATCGTTTGAGAGGAGGCTATGCAAACAAAAAAATATTTTAATTATGCAAAAAGGTAAAATTAACGTACAAACCGAAAACATTTTCCCCATCATTAAAAAGTTCCTGTATTCTGATCACGATATCTTTTTGAGGGAACTTATTTCGAACGCAGTGGATGCCACTCAAAAACTCAAAGTGTTGTCTTCCTTAGGCAAAACAGATGTTGAATTGGGCGACCTGACCATACAAGTGGTTCTTGACGAAAAGAAAAAGACGCTATCGGTGATAGATCGCGGCATTGGCATGAGCGCAGACGAGTTGGATACATACATCAATCAGATTGCGCTGTCGAGTGCCGAGGAGTTTGTGAAAACCTATATGGGCAAATCGGATACTGACAAACAAGCACTAATCGGACATTTTGGCTTAGGTTTTTATTCCTCGTTCATGGTTTCAAAAAAAGTGGAGATACGCACCAAGACCTATAGCAATGAGGAAAATTGCGGTGCTGTGAAATGGGTGTGTGATGGTAGTCCCGATTACACCATGACGGATTTGAAAGCCCACGACCGTGGCACCGAAATCATTCTGCATCTTTCGGACGATTCGGCTGAATATGCTCAGGAGTTCAAGATTTCGGAAATACTGAAGAAGTATTGTAAATTTCTGCCCATCCCAATACAATTTGGTACCCAGAAAAGTTGGGAAACTGTGGAAGGCGAAAAAGAGGCTGACGGTAAAGATAAAAAAGTGGAAAAGGATGTGGCACGCGTCATCAACAATACGATACCTGCCTGGACCAAGAAACCTACTGATTTGACAGAGGAAGATTATAAGAGCTTCTATCATGAGTTGTATCCCATGAACTTCGACGATCCGATGTTCTATATTCATTTAAATGTGGATTATCCTTTCAAACTTACGGGTATATTATATTTCCCGAAGGTGAAACGTAATTTTGAAGTGCAGCGCGACAAAATCCAATTGTATTGCAATCAAGTGTTTGTTACCGACTCGGTGGAAGGCATCGTTCCTGATTTCCTCACCTTGATGCATGGTGTGATTGATTCGCCCGACATTCCGTTGAATGTGTCGCGTTCGTATTTGCAAAGCGACCCCAATGTGAAGAAAATCTCTTCACATATCATGAAAAAAGTGGCGGATAAGTTGGAAGAGTTGTTTAAAAACAATCGCGAAGAGTTCGAAAAGAAATGGGACGACCTGAAAGTCTTTATCGTGTATGGTATGGTTACGGATGAGAAGTTCTATGAACGCGCCGAGAAGTTCTGTCTTTTTAAATCCACCGACGACAAATATTTCACTTTTGAAGAATACAAAGCAAAGATTGAACCGCTACAAACCGACAAGGACAAGAAAATCATCCACCTGTATGCTACCGACAAAAACGAGCAACATAGTTTTATCAAAGTTGCTAATGATCGTGCTTACGATGTGTTGTTGATGGATAGCCCTATTGATATGCACTTCATTAACCAATTGGAACAGAAGTTTGAACATGCTTCTTTTGCTCGCGTTGATTCAGACACGATAGATAAGATTATTAAGAAAGAAGATGCGGCTATTTCGAAATTATCGGAAGAGGAAAAAACGCGTTTGACGGGTATTTTGGAGCGCAATGTGCCTAAAGAAACCTATCGCATAGAGTTTGAAGCCCAGACGGCTGAAGATATGCCGATGACCATAGTGCAGCCCGAATTTATGCGCCGCATGAAAGATATGGCAGCCCTAGGGGGCGGCGGAATGAGCTTTGCAGGAAATTTTCCCGACTCATATAATTTAGTTGTGAATGCCAACAACGATATGTTGCAGACCATTTTGAACGAAACAGACGAAACACGCCAAAATGAGTTGGTGACACAGTTTTTTGATTTGGCACGCCTATCCCAAAACCTGCTGAAAGGCGAAGAGCTTACGGGGTTCATCAAACGGAGCGTTGCTTTGATAAAATAATGTATGGGGTAAAAGGTATCTGGTAAAGGGTAAATGGTAGATGGTAATGGGTATCGTCCAAAATTAAAAATGCAACTTCAAAAGAGTTGCATTTTTTGTTTATAATATGGATCGTAACGCTTATGAGGAGTCCTGTTCCTCCTATTTCTTCAACTTATCCGCTTGCACCTTCGCATCCGCAATAAGTTTATCCCCTTTCGCAGCCGCTTCCTGTTGCAGTTTATCCGATTTCTCTTTGGCGGTTTTCACCAATTGTTTCGCCGTCTCTTTCGCTGCCGCTTTCGTAAACGGGTTCGTCGCTTTGTCCACCAAGGCTTTCCCTTGTTTCTCAGCTTCTGCCACCAATAGGTCGCCCGCATTTTTCGCTTCCGCTTTCAGTTGTGCCGCTTTCGCTTCCGCCTCGGCTATCAGTTGTTGAGCCTGTGCTGATGCCGCTTCCTTACCTTTATCTATCACTTCCTCCACCTTCTTCGTCACTTCTTCTTTCGCTTTATCTTTCAAATCCTGCAACAAATCTTCCATACTCCCCTTCAAACCTATCTTAAACTGAGGCTTTTTCGTCGTGCCCGTAACCAAAATATCCAACAAAACCGTCTCCCCAACATTCACAGGAACCCCCGTCGAAGTAGCTTTTGCCGTCAGGTCGTTCAACACACTGTTCGCTTTCCCCCCAAATTCACTCCGCGGAACGCCTAACTTCATCACCAAATTTATCGTATTATCCAATTTGATATACCCTTCCACATTCAAATTACTCTTGCTGAATTTTATATCCGATGGCTTTATAAACAAGGTCCCATTCACGATGCTAAACGTTAGGTTGATATTTTGAGCACGTATCGTTTTGAAAAGATTAATCTTCAACGCTTCCGACAGTTTATTCAAAATATCGGCATTGGTGATGGTGATATCCCCCGTAGTCAATCCCCCCGAAGCATTCACCGTGCCATAATCCGGCGACATATTCTTCTTCAAATTCGACGCATATTTCATGCTAATCGAAAAATTTCCCGACGCATGTTTCAATATTTTGGCAAACTTACTCGCCGCCCTCAGATGTTCCATCACCTGCGGTATATCGAGCCCTTTGCCATCCACCTGCAAATCTATCTTCGGAACATCAGGATTCGCCGTGCTATAACTGCCGCCCAACACCATGCTGCCGCCCAACAAATTCATCGAAAGTTGATTCATATTTATCTCATGATTGCGCATCACTACATTCCCTTTTATCGTCCTAACATCCATTTTCTCATACAAAAGCTTGTCTATTTCCGTCGCGAGTTCAAAATCTATATTCCCCGGCACCTCTATCACCGTCATCGCCGATGCCGTTTCTTCCTCTTCGGGTGGGGGAGGGGTGCCCGTTTCTTTGCTCATAAACTCGCCCACATCTATAAAACGTGAGTCAAGCTTGAAATTCCCTTTCAGCAATTCGTTCCGAAAGATATACGCCAAATAATTCTCCACCTTACCGCTTGCCTCAAAATCACTTTTCCCCATCGTCGCATCAAAGCCTACCAACTCCAACATCGCGGGACTAAACCGCAACTCCGCAAGGCGTATTTTGGCAACATCATTCAAATCTTTCGACCCATATTCAAATTTCTCCACCTTCAACGAACCCTTCGCGTTAAACTTCTCGTATTCTTTTTTATCAATATACGACATACGACCTTTCAGTTTGATGTCTGCCGTGAAAATTCCATTCAGACTTTGACCGGCTTCCAACGGATAAAAATCCTTCACCTGTGCCAAATCCATACGCCCCTTCACCCACGCATCCACTTGCGCATCCGAAACAGGCGTCGCCACATAAATCTGCGCATCCACAGGATTATTCCCCATCTCCACATGAAGCTTCTTCACGTTGATCAACGTATTATCCGCACTGCCGCCTTTATTGCTGATCGAGGCATCTATCGCAATATTCGTCACAGCTTTCGGCAAGCTTGGATACTGAAACGAACCCTTATCCACCTTCAAATTCAGCCCAAACGCCGGGAAATCTTTCCCCGTATATTTGCCCTTCGCAAAACCATCAAAACCCAACGTACCCGTAGCTTTCACATTATCAAAATCCTTCATAAAAATCGCAGGCACCAACGACAAAAAGTTCTTGAAATCCGTCTGTGCTGCCCCAAACTTCAAATCCATGTCATAACCTTCCTTCAGCAGAGCTATAAACCCGTCCAACTTCAAAAAAAGTGCGTTGAAACGAAACTCATTATCTTTAAAGGTATATTTCGAATTCTTCAAATCAGCATCAAAATCGGCTTTAATCTCCACTTGCATCTTGTGGGCATATTTCACACCCCCGTACGAAAAATCCAAGCTATCTATCTTCGTATCCGTAGCCAGGCTCGTCATGTCCGCCGTCAAATCGCCTGATAGCGTATGATTCAGGTTCTTCACTTCCGCGTGCATATTCCCATCCTTATCGTCAAAACGAATATACGCTCCGCTGATGCTGAGTTGTTTGATACTCAATTTAAACTTCGACGGCTGTGCCGCTTCGGGCTTAGCCGGAGTAGGAGTGGAGGGTTTGCTGATATCCCAATTCGCTTTCCCGCCTTTCAACACTATCAGCCTGATTTTCGGCTGCTCAATCGCTATCTTCCTTATCGTATATTGGTCGCCGCTAATCACGCTAAACAAACCGATACTCACCCGCAGCTTCTTGATATTGGCGAGCGTATCCTTTGCAAATTCCTTCTGTCCCACCACCGTCAAATCGTCCAAACCCAAGGTAAAATTCGGGAAATTACGAAACAACGACAGATGATAATCCTTGAAATCAACCGTAGCATTCAAACTTTTGTTGATTTCGCTTTTCACAGCCTCCACAATTTGTTTCTTGAATATCAGCGGCAACACTATCGCCATAACAACAACAAACCCAACGAAAATCCCAAAGATCTTCATCGCTTTCTTTATAATTTTTCTACTTGTCATACTATATAATTTTATGTGTTTTTGATAGATTTTAAATTCGATGCTAATTTACTACTTTTTTATCTAATGGAAGATATATTCAGAGAAAAATAATTTTTTTGAATACGAGCTTGAATTATAAATCACTGATGTCAGATTACATTTTGCTTTTTAATACTGTCGTGCTTACGGCACTTTTGCCTAAACTTAATCTTTTTTTTCTATCATACTTTCGTATCCCGACACTCCCGACACTGCGTGTACGGGACAGGTTAGTGTACGGGATAGGCTCTACGGTACTTTTTGAAGCCTTGTTAGAGTAGATATTATGGTAGAATAACGTACAGAAAGAAAATCAAGCCCCTTGCCTTATCGGCAGGCAGGCGTTAGGGACGACATAATAATATCATCCCTTCGGGATTTTATAGAGGATTGTCTGAATAATTTTCAATAATAATTTCAGTCCTTCGAACTTTTGCGTAACATCAGTATATAATGAAAAACTGTCGCTATATACTCAGATTTCTAAGGGCTATTCTTGATTATCAATTGATAATAGAAAAGTAGTCTTAAAATAAAAATCCTTATTTTGCAGACAGATGTAAACTCTAAAAATCCTGTTTACACAATCTTCTTTACACTCTCTTAGAAATAGTAATTTTGCGCCATTAAATGATTATGGTGTTCTTTGTTTGATTGTGATATGAGAAGGAAGCTTAGGTAGGAGTGAATGTAAGTCTCTAATAAGATTGTCCAGAGTTTCTCTACGTGTAGCAGCAATTCCGCTAAGGTTAGGAGCTACTCCGCGTGGGTTAGGAGCACCTCCTAACCGGTTAGCTACACCTCCTAACCGGTTGGCTACACCTCCTAACCGGTTAGCTACACCTCCTAACCGGTTGGCTACACCTCCTAACCGGTTAGCTACACCTCCTAACCGGTTGGCT
>CAIWVT010000037.1 GCA_903916135.1 uncultured bacterium | reverse complement strand
TATTGAAATTATTGACAATTTAAAAAAAACATTTTATGAAAAATTTATTAAGTATTAGTTTAATCGTTTTCTTTGCATTTTTTACATCCAGTTTAAATGCGCAAATAGAAAGCAAAAATGGGAATACACTTTCACCGCATGGAACCATACGCATATTAGTTATTTTTGCAGAAATACATTATAATTCAGGCGTTGATCCTTTTCCATTCGGAACAGACGGGTGGCCGGCACATCAATTACCAGCATGGAAGGACCAATTATTAGATCCGACTGTAACAACCAATCCTCAAGGTATGCTAACAAAATTCTTCAAAGAAGCATCGTTTGGTGATTTTAATGTTATTGGAGATTATTTAATTAATCCTTTAGACCCTGACATGCCTGTTGTACTGGAATATAGTGGGACAACCAATTCTCCCGCAGATATTATAAATGCTGTCCATAGTCAATATGGAACTTTTACAACAGAAAATAATTTTTTAATTAGTGATTTTGATTATTGGTCATTAACTGGTGAAGGCTTACCTAAGCATTATCCAAGTATGGATTCACCAATGAAATATGATCATATAATGTACATAACACGAAACTCAGATGTATGGGATTATCAAGGTCAAGATGGTCCCGGTACCTGGGGCTCTCTATTTGGCTATGATGGCAATACATATATGTGGATTAATGCAAGTAATGGGAATCCATTTAGTATTGCAAAACATGAATTTTCACATTTAATTATTGGTGATAATACTTTTCATATTGATGGAGGAGCTGTAGATAATGGGAATTTTTTTACTCCATTAAATTTTACATGGGGTACAATGACAGGAGCACATGCAACGCTATTTACTTGTAATGCATGGGATAGGGACCGACTGGATTGGAAAGGACCCGGCAAAATAATGAATATCAGTGCAAGAAATTCATCCAATACTAATGAAATAAACGGTGATTTGGATGCAACAAATCCAAGTGATGGGGGAACTTATATTTTACGAGATTTTGTTACAACAGGTGATGCAATCAGAATTAAATTGCCATATTTAACTAATGGTGAATTTCCGGAATGGTTATGGATAGAAAATCACAGAACAAGAGCAAATAATGGGAGCATGTTTGATAAATTACAATTTCAGGATGGATCGTGTGTTGACGATGCAACTCCCGGCTTATATATGTATATTCAGATAGATAAAAACACGAAAACAGGTGCCGATACATATGGAGGTTATACAAACTACTTATATCCGATGCCGGCTAGTGGATTTCATGATTGTTTTTTTGAAAATGCCCAACAACAAAATAATTGCGAAAACTCAGAATATGCCTATCCATTTTATAAATTGCCTGAATATGAAAATCCACTTTCAGGTAATTGTTATCAACAAAAAATTGCAAGAGATGAAGATAATAACAGTTTAATTATCAATGAAGAAGGACAAGAACCATATATTGAGAAAATAGGCACTAACTATATTAAGCGACTGCCACAATATGGTACGCCTGAAATGGCTTTTACAATAAATGGAAATAATAAAATTGGTATTGGAACAAATCCTTCCAGTTCGAATGTAATGAATATAGTTCAAAATAATGGGCCTATTGATTTAACTTCATCACCAAAAAAAAATAACCGAAAGATTTTACTTAATGGATTATCTTTAGAAATACTTAATGAAGAAGTTAATGGGAATATCACAGTACAAATACAATTTGATAATACAGATGTTGATAATGACGTTCGATGGTGTGCAGAAGAAATAGTACTAAATCCAATATCAAGTTCGAGCGGCTATTCTTTAAACTTGAAAACAGGTAAAACCATTAATATTGACCAAGGATATACTCCACAGCGAATAAACAAAATCACTAATACTAACGCACTTTATGATTGGGCATATCCAACGGTTTTTACATGTAAGAGCAATTCAATATTTAATATGGAAGAAGGTTCTTTTGTTAATGTCAACAGCGGAAGCACTTATGTTTTGGAATCAAATAGTACTTTAAACATTAATAATAATTCTATTTTTAAAGTAGAAAGTAATGGCACTCTTATAATAAATTCTGGTTCTAATGTAAATATTGAAGGTACGGGGAAGATTGTTGTTGAAGATGGGGGTTACCTTTGTATTGAATCGGGAGCAAACATAAATCTTGAGGATCCTACGAGTTTAATTGAATTAAAGCAATTCTATAATATAGGAGTAAGTCCATCATTCAATATAAATCCGGATTTTAACTTTGGAAATCATATTTGTTTAAATGTTTGTGATATAAATTATTCAGGACAAGGATATGTTAAACTTCCTTTTGATGAAACAACAGTACAAATAAATTTTGGTGATAATATTACATGGCAAACAAACAAATCAATTGAAGAGTATATTTTTATAACCGATGGGGGCAGATTAAATATAGAATCCACTGTGAAATTTGCAAAAAATGCCAAAATTTATATTGAACAAGGAGGGATTTTAAATATTAATGGTGGTTTGTTAACATCAATATGTCCTAACAAAGATCAATGGCTAGGAATAGAAATATGGGGCAATGGTAATTTTAGCCAATTGCCAGTAAGCGGAGTTTATAATCAAGGTATAGTTGAAATAAAAAACGGAGGTACGATTGAGAACGCTGTTTGTGGTATATATGTTGGTGAAAGAGATGTAAATGGGGATTTTGTGCAAGGAACGGGAGGTGGAATTGTAAGAGCTTCGACAGGTGCGATGTTTAAAGGTAATAAGGTGGATGTGCAGTTTGAACCTTATATATTACAGGGTGCGAATAACCTTAGTTACTTTTATGATAGTTTTTTTGAATATGCTTTCAACCTTCCACAAGGAGTAGATGGTCCAAAAAGTGAATTTATTCAATTAAATGGCGTGAAGGGTGTGAGCATAGGAGGATGTGAATTTACGAATACTTCTACTTTGTATGGTCATACACAGCATGGCGTGGGCATATTGGGCACTAATGCTGGATTCAATGCTTCGGCAGCAAATCATTATATAGGTGGTGAGCTTGTTGCGGCACCAAATAAGTTTGAAGGATTGATTAGTGGGGTTTGGGCTGCGGGAGACTTATTGCCGATAAATGTTAATAATAATACGTTTATAAATAACTATTGCGGCGTGGGCTTGGTTGGCATAAAAAACGCAAAGGTGGTTGGTAATGATTTTGATATAGGCACGATAGGTTTATATTTGGACCAGTGTACGGGTTATACGGTTGAGGAAAATACGTTTGGTTCGGGAGGAACAACTGCAAGTTGTGGGATAGGAGTTTGGAATTCCGGAATTACTGCAAATATGTTATATAAAAATACTTTTGAGGATATAATCGGAGCGCCCATATATATAGAAGGTGAGAATGGTTATTTTTCGAATTGGATGATGCGGAGCAATGTCGGAAGTATTCCTGCACCTCATCCTCCGTATTTTTATTCGGGTTTGGAAATAAGGTGTAATAGTTTTGATTTGACACAAGCGGTTTATGATATAACGGTCAAAACAGATCCGGCAACCGGATTAGGTTCAATATCTCCATTTCAGGGAAGTTGGGAAATGCCTGCCGGGAATCAATTTGGGGACGCAAGCGTAATTAACAATATTGCTACTGACCCAGGGGTTTTGCCATTTACGTATTATTATTACACTAATCAAGAACCAACAATACTGGTTGGTTCAACTACTGTGACGAAAATTTTGATTTCGACTGAGAATACGTGTCCTACTCATACAGGTGGAGGGAATTGTCCGACTTGTTTGTTGGATGATATTAGCACGCTTAGCTATTTGTTGCCTCCAATGATAAATCCGATATTAAATGGGAATAGAGAAAGTTTGATGGAGGATATAAAGAGTGCGGGGTCGTCGCAGGGAATGACTTTGGCTACATTGACAGATACGCTGATGGCAGTTTCGCCTTATTTGGCAGATACGGTGTTGATGGCAGCGATAGGTAAATATGATACCGTGGAGCCGACTATGTTGAAACAGGTGATGATAGCTAATTCGCCATTGACATTAAAAGTGAAGGCGATGTTGGATAAAAAAAAGCTGTCCGATAGTATAAAGCAAGAGATAGATGCAGCACAGACGGGATTTTCTGCACGGTACGTATTAGAAAAACAGATACATGACAGCACAACGAAGTTGAGTTTGGCGGAGAATGAATTGATGAGCATCTATTTGAATGATACGAACATCGTAGGGATAGACAGTGTGATACATTATCTTGTGGAGAAAAACAGCCACGAATCGAAATTGATGTTGGTGGAGGCTTATTATGCGAAAGGGGATAGTTTGGGTTTGTTGGCAGCGTTGGATTCGTTGGAGTTAAACAATCGGGCAGATAGTTTGTTTGGGGAGTATTTTGGGATAATGGCTGATTTGAAGACCGATGGTAAAAGTTTGTATGAAATAGATTCAATGCAGGCACAAAGCATACGCGAGATAGCCGCAACGCAAACAGAAGCCGGGGCATACGCCAAAGGGGTGTTGGCATTGGTGTATGGAGAGATACCTCCCATAGTGTTCGGAAAAATAAATGTGGCGGATAATTTGACGATACGGGGTCATTTGAAAGGTGGGTTGTGTAGTAATTATTTGCCTATAGCCGGAGATACGATAGCGATGATAGATACTGCTTTTGCGATGGTGGAAAATGTGACGCCGGTGGTTACTGATGCGGCGGGGTATTTTAAGTTTGATTTATATGATTTGATACATTTGAACACTTCGGCTACATATTCTTTTGTATCAAAAAGTGGTTTGGTTTATACGGATACGGTGTTTAGAACGGTGAATCAATGGATAGGTTCGGACACATTGGAACTTCGGCTTGAGAAAGTGAAAGCGTATTTTAGTTTTGATACGTTGAGATGTTTGCCAAACTATGAGCATTTTACGTCAATGATAAAGTATGGATTGGAGCCATATACTTATGATTGGATTGGAAAAGATTCAATACGTTTGGATTCTACTATAGTACAAGAAGCCTATACGCAAGGTCAACTATCTTTTGATTGGATAGTATCTGATGTTTTGGGTTGTAGTGATACAGTGCATATAAATTTGGATTATTTGGTTGATTTGCCACAATGCCCAACAATTTCAGGAACCTTATATGAGAGTTTTGATTGTGGAGAAAATATAATGCCGTTTGACACACTATTAATTGTTGACTACAAAAATAATCGAGTTGATTCAATAACACCAGTAATTACCGGAAGTGATGGTAGTTTTAAATTTGATATTGAAGAATTGAGGACGCTAAAGAGTACAGCTTTATTCAATATAGCCTCAAAAAGTGGTTTTGCATTAGAAAGTATGGAACCAAAGACCATTGATGACTGGATTAATAGCAGTCCGCTTACACTAAAAGCAGCAAATGTTCATCAGCAATGGGTGGCTACCTATATTGGACCTGATTCAATAAATGATAATGCTACCGCATTAGATTTGGCGGATAATATTTATGTGGTTGGTGTGAGTACTGATAGTAGTGGTCAACAATTTGCTGTTATAAAATATGATTCATTAGGAGTTCAACAATGGGTTTCACGTTTAGATGAGGCACTACCTGACATGTCAATATATATGTCTGCTATTGCAGTTGACAGTGAATCAAATGTATATATTGCCGGTGCTTTACGATATAAGGAAGATAGCAATTCAGTTAATAGCTTGATAGTTGCAAAAATTAATTCATCGGGCGAAGGACAATGGGGTGCTTTGTATGATAATTTCACATGGCTTAATAGCGGTAATCTATCAATAACCGGACTTTATATTGATAATGAAAACAATGTATTGGTAGGTTGTAATAGCAGGGGAGGAAGGTATAGCGAACCCGGTTTTATTATTGTAAAATACGATCCTGAAGGCGATTTGCTTTGGGCAATAGATAATAAAATTATAGAGAATGAAAACATTTCTATGAATTCGATGGTCGTTAATTCATCGGATTATATTTTAGTTTCAGGTAAAATTGCGAGTAACTGGGAAGAAGGTGGAAAATACCTTACGGCAGTTATAAGTCCTACTGGTTATCTAATGTGGTATCGCACCTATCCATATTCAAAAATTGGGAATAGTCAATACGAAGCAACATCGAATGCTTTAGGCACTGATGGATTATATATTACAGGATTTAATGGAAGAAGTGAAGATAGTATTACTACATTAAAGTATTCACCTTGGGTTGGAGACACTGCAATATGGGTAAAAACGCTTACCGCTGCTGATTTGGGTTACGATATAATTAATGGTAAATGTGTAAATAAAATGTTGATAGATGAATATGATAATACGTACATCTACGGAACAGGTTGGAATGGTGACAACAGCTCATTATATATCTTTATGTATGATAATGCAGGAGAGCTATTATGGGTAAAAGATCATATCAAATATGAGAACAATACAATTAATGTAGTTAATTCAGCAGTTATATCAAATGATGGAAATATATATATGACAGGATTTACAGGTAATTCGAATGATACTACCACTACATATAATTATCTTACTACAAAGATAGGTATTGAAGACGAGGGGGAACCTGCGTGGACTACTACCTATAAAGGGCCTGCGAATAATGATATTGCTTCTTGTGTAAAAGTAAGTAGGAATGGCAATGTCTATGTAACAGGTGGAAGTCAACGGGAAACAAACAGTGGAACAGAATATGCCACAGTAAAGTATGCCCAATGCCCATCGAAAGCTAATTTACGTCAAATGTCTGGAACTTCTGCGAATACTATTGAAACAAAGACTAATAGTGTGAAGGTTTATCCAAATCCTACAAAGGATGAGTTTTATGTTGAGTACAATGGTGATGCTAAAGGGCAAAAACTTGAAGTAGAGCTTTATACTATATATGGAGCTTTGATGAAACACGTATATGTTAATGGTGTCAACAAAATGACCGTAAGCACACGTGATTTAGCAGCGGGAATTTATTTTTATCATGTGAATTTGGACAATACTACGATTGGTAAAGACAAAATAGTAGTCATAAAATGAAATTTAAGGCTCTACTGTTGTTAATTATTTTAACATTGGCTTCTGCATTTAAATGCAGAAGCCAATGCATTTCTGGAAATCTAATAATGAATCCGAACTTGGAAGATTATTATCATTGCCCTAATAGCGTAATGTTAATAGATTATGCAAAATACTGGATGCAACCTTTAGTAAGTGGCAGTACTTCAGAATATTTGAATACTTGTGGAATTCATTGCCAATGCCATCCATGTTACCTTATTTTCAACATGCATATTTTGGAAATGGTTATGCAGGAATTTTGACATTTGCTTATAATCCAAATGTTTGGCCTATTGCCGACGTCAGAGAATATGTTCAAGGCACATTATCCGCAACATTAGAAACTGGAAAGTGTTACTATTGTGAATTTTGGGTTGAATTTTTTAATTATAAAAACGAAGTCCCGTATAGTGCAAATGATGCAATAGGAATATTTTTTTCTGATACTTTACCAAAACGAACAGATACGGATACTATGGCTATGTTTTACCCATCACAAATTAATATTGCAACAGGAAGAATTATATCTGATACAAGTAATTGGGAGAAAATATCAGGTACTTTCGTGGCTACAGGAGGAGAAAAGTATTTTACAGTTGGAAATTTTAGAAAAGTAAATGAAATAAATAGTATTTATTTTGGCACATCACAATTCGATAGATCGTATTATTTCTTTGATAATTTTTCTTTATGTCCTTGTGAAGATACGATAAAAAAGATTGAGGTGGAATATTTGGAGGTTAATCCGAATCCAAATAATGGGAATATGATAGTTAATTATAACATTATCGGAAATGAAAAAGGAGTATTTGAAATTTATGATATGGTGGGCAGAAAAGTATTTTCGCATGAATTAAGCGGTAACGAAAATACTTTTTTCATATCAGGTGCGTTACTAAGTAGTGGAGTTTATTTTTATCAGGCTCTTGCCGGCAAAAAACGAATCGGCAAGGATAAAATCATTGTAATAAAATGAAATTAAGAACTGTAATATTGTTTATTACTTTTACATTGGCTATTGCATCAAATTGCAATAGCCAATGTTTAACAATAAACCTGATTAAAAATCCAAGTTTAGAGGAATATACATGTATCCCGAATAATATGGCATTGATTGACTGTGCTGATTATTGGTCTCAACCTGATATTGAATGTACTTCTGATTATTTCAATTAGTGCGCTCTTGGTTCTCTTATGAGCCAAGATATATTAACTTTCTATCAACATTCTTATTATGGGAATGGTTATGCAGGTATTGTTTGTAATTCATTTAATAATCCTACTTCTTACCGAGAATATTTGCAAGGGCAATTATCTGAACCATTAGTTCAAAATAAATGTTATCATGTGGAATATTGGACACTTTTATCAGGTATTTCTTATTCGGCAATAGATGCGTTTGGCATTTTTTTTAGCGATACTCTTCCCAAAAAAGATAATGCTCATCAACTATTCAACTTTCAAGCACAGATAGAAAATCGTGTTAATAATGTTATTATTGATACAACAAACTGGACAAAAATATCAGGCGATTTCACTGCAAATGGTGGTGAGCAGTTTTTACAGTTGGAACTTTTAAAGCACAATCGGATATTAATACTATTTATCTGATACCCGATATGATGAGTTTTTCATATTATTTCTTTGATAACTTTTCTATTTGCCCCTGCGAAGATACCATACGACCAATAGAGCCATTGACTGAGGTTGTCATCCCTAATGTGTTTACTCCTAACAAAGATGGCAGCAATGATGAGTTTTTGGTGAAAGGGCAAGGGATAGAGCATCTGAATTTAAAGGTATATAATAGGTGGGGAGGGTTAGTGTATCAAAGTGATGATTTAAAACAAGGTTGGGATGGGAAAGTGAAAAACAAAGATGTGAAGCGGGAGTTTATTTTTGGACAGCAGAAATAGTGTTTCAGAATGGGAAACATGATTTGAGGCAGGGGACAGTGACGTTGGTACGATAAAAGTGAATCGTGAAAATTTTATAAAGGCTTGTCTTCTATATGGGGGCAAGCCTTTTTTTTGTTTATAAACTTTAAATGAATTCGCATCAAGAAATATAAATAATTGTTGACTGTTATAAAAGATTGGCATATTTGTCGGTCCATAGAGACCATTATTTGGGTGGGTAGATTCAAATTGCCAAATCACAATTGTCCAAAAAAATAAATGAAAAGGAAGTTTTTAGACTTCCTTCTCTTTCAGTAAATTTGCTGTGCTAAAAAAAACTACAATTGAAATGAGCAAATTTGCGCATTTTTTCGAACAATCCACATTAGGACAACTAAAAAGGATAGAAGTTATAGTGGTTAGAACATTAGCCTGACGGAGGGGGAAAATAAAAAATGTGTGAATTATGTAAGTTTTTTTCAGAATTGTGTAATATTTGCAAACCTGAAGGCAAGTAATTTTGTACTATAAATTTTTATTGCCATGCTGCCTGGTTTTTTTATTTTTAACGCTATTTTCTTTCTGGTGTTTTTTATCACCTTTGATGACGTATGGTATCAGCATAATAAAAAAACTGCCTACTTTGCGGGGCAATACCACACCAAAGCTTATCGCAATGCAAAACCATATTTCCGAAAAGCTGTGACAGCTAAAAATTAAAATTACGTTAAAAAATCAGCGAATAAATTTTGCTGTTGCGGCAGGTTGCCGTAAATTTCATTTCTATTTAATTAAAAAATCTTTTTATGAAAACAAAATTAAGAATTTTTATTATGAGCATCATTTTGCTTTTTGCATTTAAAAGTAATGCTCAAATAACACTCGATACTACACTATTATGTCCTCCTTTATGGAGCATTATTGGATATGCGTTCTACCCAGTTCAAATCAGTGAAAATGAAACAAAATATGTTGTTACAGATACAGTGAGTAATACATTCAACATTTATAATATGGATTTTACACCGTTTATGCTAAACATTGCAGTTCCAGGTCCCTTTTTAAATTCAGACGGTAGTTATTATTACGTAATGTACGTTACAAGAACAGTATTCGACAATAATCCCGATGATATTGAGTATATATTTTCATCTCCAACTGGACATGCAAATCGTAAATTCTATATTATGCGAACCAATGGCGATGTGTTATTTGAACGAGACAGTTCCTTTTGTCCTTATGATTATGGAATTTTAGGTGCTTCACAGGAAATTAGACCAATATTTAATACATCTGCAGGGTTAAAACTATATTTAGATAAAACTGGTAATAGTCCTTTTAAAATGTCCATTTATTCTTTACCAGGAACACTGCCTTCAAATATGTATAGGTTTGAGAAATTTAATCGTTCATTCGTAAAGGTCTTTCCAAATCCTGCTTCAAATACTTTAACATTTGAAATAAGCCCACCTGATAATATTAATGATTATGAGCTTATTATTACAAATACCAATGCGGAGGAAATAACCCGAACAAAGATAGCCGGAAATAATTATAGATACACTATCAATGTATCTGATTTAAGTAGCGGAATATATTTTTATACTTTATCAACAAAAAACAAGCCTTATCAATCAGGCAAATTTATAATTACAAAATAAACTTTTAGAATAAATAAAAAATGAAAAATAAATACAAATTGCTGTTAGTAATCATTATAATGATTTTCAGCGCAAATTTTAACAATCTTTTTGGACAAGCAACTCATGTTAATAATATACGAGCTGGTACTGGTGATTTTTTAGGTTGGGATACTCAAGGAACACCAGGTTCATTAGAAATCAGAAATGATTTTACAAATAATATCAATTTTTTTACAACCGGAGCAGTTAACCCATGGATGACTATTCTTGGCAACAATAATGCTAATCTTGATAACGGTTATGTGGGGATTCATACTACTACCCCTCAAATGCCTTTGACTATTTTTGGGGATGCAAATAACCCAATAGCTAATGGCTTTGCAAAAGGACTTTATTTACAAAACCATGCTGTTATTTGCTGGTCTGATGAGGGATTTGGGAATAATTTAATTATGGGACATCCAACTACAAATCCGGCTGGAGAATTTGGTTGTGTTTTGACCCCAAACTTGACAAACAATGGACCTGTTAATGCTGTTTATCGAATAATAGGTACTCCGCATACGGTGATACCACCATTTACACCTCCCAATGCAGGAGATTTTGAATTTTTGAATCCAGTGGCAACACCACATAATGTTTTTATGGATGGAAGCCTTGGTATAGGGCTGGATATTAATGTGAACCCTTTGTACACGCCTGGAAATAGAATAGAAATAAATACTACTGCACCTTTGGCTTTTCCTGCATTTATTGCTGCGAATGCTATAACCGGTGCGAATACAGCTAATGGATTTGGGGCAGCAACAGGGTTTTCTGGATTGCGATTTACGGATTTACGTGCCAGCTCAGTACCTTATCCTTCAAATCCTGGTTTAGGATTGCTTTCTATTGATGCAAATGGGGATATTATCTATGTGCCCGATAGAGGAGTAGGAGCAGAATGTGGAACATCATTTTTTTAAATAATAATTGGCATCTTGGATTGTATAATCAAAATATGAATATACCCTATAATTTTTATTTTGAGGGGCAAAAAGAGGGTGTTTTTGGTAATGTGGGAATTGGTTATAATTGTACTGATCCGTTATATGGAAAATTAAGTGTTATACAAAGAAAGCCTATTACAGCTTTAAACACTACTATGGGAAATTATGCATTTGGAGGAACTTTTACAGTGACTACATCCTTGCATGATATTGAGAATATAGCAGTATGGGGCATCTCAATTGGCAAAGCAACAATAGGAATTGGAGTTGCCGGTACATCGTATGGCTCAGGTGCGGTTGGAACGGATTATTCAATTGGTGTTTATGGCGAAGCCTTTCCACACCTACCCGCATCACCACCACCACCTATCCCTGCAAATCCTTTAGCTTTTGATTGGGCAGGTGCATTTAATGGAAATGTTTGGGCTAATTCAATTTATATTTTATCTGATTCTACAATAAAAAACAATATAAGACCAATTAGTAATAGTTTGAGTATTATAGACAATTTGAAACCAAAGAGTTTTTTTTATGATTCGTCATATATAAATAGCGAAGGTTTGTTTGTTTCAAATGCAAGGCAATACGGATTTATTGCGCAGGATGTTGAAAACATATTGCCTGAATTAGTCACTAATGCAATCAAACCAAGCCAATTTGATACATTAGGAAACGTAATTTATCCTGCAGCTACTTATAAAGCTTTAAATTATAACGCTTTTATAGGCATATTAACGCAAGGAGTGCAGGATTTGGATTCGATTACAAAAAATATCATTACTCAAGTTGATTCCATACCGCAAATAAGCTTTGGGGCAGCATGTGATAGCAGTTCTGTCAGTTTTGAACTACCAAGTGATTGGCGTGTTGGGTTAGGTGGAAGTAATTTGTATTTTGATGGTCAAGAAGGATCATTAACTACTCATGTAGGCATAGGTTATGGTTGCGGAGATAAGTTGCCCGGAAAATTAAGTGTGCATCAATCAGAAGCCTACTATGGTGAAAGTGTTGCCGGATATTTTAATAATACCTCAACCTCAGATGTAGATCTCGCACGAGGAGTCGTCGGACTAGCAGATTCAAGCTATGCAAAGGTTAATTGCGGAGGATACTTTACTGCAAATAATGACAATAAACATACTAATATAGGCGTCTATGCAAGAGCAGAAGATGGTGGTCAAAATTATGGAATATGGGCTGAAGCGGCTCAATATAAAGATGATTATTCAAGTGTAGCAGGTTACTTTAATGGCAACATTGATGGAGTTGGTTTATTTTTATATGCTTCGGATGCAAAATTTAAAAATAATATAAGCAATATCACAAATGCTACAAGTATAATTGAACAATTGCAACCACGAACCTTTGCGTTTAATACTGCGGCTTATCCATATATGAATTTCAGTACAGGCAATCAGTTAGGTTTTGTGGCACAAGAATTGGAATCTGTGTTGCCGAATTTGGTGAAAAATTCTGTATTTAAAGCTGAATATGATTCGGTTGGGAATATGATACATGATACTGTCCAATACAAATCGGTTTATTATGATGGTTTGATTCCGATAGTAGTGCAAGCTGTGAAAGAACTCAAGTCGAAAAATGATTCGATAACCGATAAATTAAATGGTAGAATTGATAGTTTGCGAAATGTGATAAGTACGTTTAATAGTCGCATGGATGAATTGGAAGAAAGGATAGAGGATTGTTGTAAACATAAACCAAAGGCTATGGATACCCCCAGTGATGCAGTAGTGACAGAAGTGGAATTGGAGAATGTGCAAGCCATCGTGCTTGATCAAAACGTGCCAAATCCTTTCGCTGAAAGCACTGTGATTACTTATTTTATTCCAGATAATATTAATTATGCACAGATAATTTTTACAGATAATTATGGTAGGATTATGAAGACTGTTGACATAAAAATATCAGGCGCAGGTATGATAAAGGTTTATGCAGCGAATTTGAGTAGCGGCACTTATACATACAGTTTGATGGTGGACGGAAAAGTAGTGGAAACGAAAAAGATGATGTGTGTGAAATAGTTTATAAACTAAGAAAAGGCTTCGTTGTGGGTCGAAGCCTTTTCTTTTTATTGAACTTGTACTTTTGATTTGTGAAAATTAATAACCAAAAAACGTTTACCTAATATAATATAGACCTCTAATTAAAAATTTAAAACATAAAACAATGAAAAACAAAAACCTTTACACCTTTTTGGCTATCAATAAAATAAGCAAAATACTTATCATATTGATATGCTGTGCATTTTTTAGTCCACTAAGTAATGCAGCAAACAACAATTTAATTAAGGCAGGCAGTATGTCTGCAAATCCCAACCCCAACGATACGGTTTATCCTTTGCAACTGAGTTTGACGGCTTATGAGTATGGGAATACTTTTAATGTAAGCTGTTTTGGTTTTAAGGATGGTAGAATTGATTTGACTGTGAATGGCGGAACACCGCCTTATACATATCAATGGAGCGAAGGTGACACTATAGAAGATATAATGAATTTACCAGCCGGATATTATAAAGTTACTGTGACGGATGCAGATAGCTCTATTGCAGAAGCAGATATTACCTTGACGCAACCAACACCATTAAAAGCCCTTACAACTGAAGTGACAATTTCAAAATATCCGAATGGCTATAATGTGAGTTGTATCAATTGCTTTAATGGTAGTTTGTCTGTTGCAGTTACGGGAGGTTCGGGCGAATATATATATTCTTGGGTAGATGATAGTTTGGCAGGACTTAGTAGGACAGGATTGGGAGCCGGGAATTACATTATTGATATTAGAGATACAAATGTCTGTAGCGGAGGGGATGAAGTTAAAGAGAATATAGTGTTGAAAGAGCCACCAAGCGAAGGATGGTCAATGGAAGGTAATGCGAATATAAGTACATCGCAATTTATAGGAACTACAGATGTAAATGATTTGGTATTTAAAACAAATAATGTAACACAAATGCAATTAACACCTTTAAGTAATACAGGCACAAGAAAAATTACTTTGACAGGGGACGGAGAAATTAATGATAATTTTAGCATAGGAAAAAACTTATTAGTAGGCGGTTCTTTTAAAATGGATAGTTTGGCAGGGGTTGGTTTTTTGTTAGATAGTGTATCAACTAAAAGTTATAAATTGCTATTTGCGGATGAGGAAGGGAATGTGGTTTGTAAAAAACCTGTACCCAATAGTTCACCGGCGCCATGTAATTATGATAATTTTGGACCTATACCCTGGCTTACGAATGGAAATATAATAGGAGATAATGGTACAAGCATATTAGGAACGTGTGATTATAAACCAATATATTTTAGGACTAATGGTGAGCATAGGATGATAATTACTGAAACTGGAAATATTGGAATTGGAACAAATTATCCGCAACAAAAATTACATGTAGATGGTAATGCTGTATTTATAGGAAATGTTTGCATCGGAACCACGACATCCACTGACAAACTTCAAATTGGGGATGGTATTGAAAGTATGACATTTGGCTCTGCTTTAGTTCCAAATGCAGGATATTTAGTCGGTTATCAAGGATATAATGCACATCGGTCATCTTTGACGTCCTCTTGGTTAATTTCAAATGGTAATGTGAATTCAGGTGGAGCTGTAATTGCAACTGACGTGACGGGTTCCATCATGTTAATACCAGTGAAAGCTACAGGCAGCGGATTTACTTTGACTGATGCAGAACTGATTGAGCGGCGAGTGGTGCTTATAGGAGCCGGAAGTATGAATGGAGGAAATTTGGTGGACGCTTATATGAAAGTGAATGGCAAAATTATTACAAAAGAGGTTGAGGTGACGCTAACTAATTGGCCCGACATCGTATTTGAAAAGAACTACATCTTAACGCCGCTTGCCGAAATTGAAAAGTATATTAATAAATATAAACATTTGCCTAATATACCTTCTGCTACCGAAGTAGCAAAAAACGGGGTTGCTCTTGGAGAAACACAAGCTTTGTTATTGCAAAAAATTGAAGAACTTACTCTTTATATGATAGAGTTAAGCAAAAAGAATGAAGCGTTGCAAAAAGAAGTTGATTTATTGAAAAAAGCTAAGTAATCATGAAAAAGATATTGATTTATTTAATTGTGATTACTGCAATAGCTAGTAGTTGCAAAAAATATGAAGAGGGACCTCTGATTAGTTTTAGGTCTCCCTTAAAAAGGATTTATGGTTATTATTATTTAGAATCATATACAATAAATGGAATTGATTCATTAAAGTTTTTTAATGATAGCATGGGTTCTTCTTTTTATTTTCTTCATGATGATGTATATGATGTAAATGATTTAATAATTGATGGTAAAAGAAATGATGGAGTTTATGCCGAAGGTTGTGTTTTTCGATGGAGTCTAAAATCTTCAAATAAAATATTAAAATTTGAAACTGCAAGTGGTGGTAATGCAAATTCTGGTCCTTTTAGAAGAGGAGTATTAATAGATTGGGAAATTTTAAAATTGAAGTTTCATAATCTTAAACTTAAAACTACTTACAACAATAAAGAATTTATTATTGAACTACTAGGATCCTAATAATTAAAATCAATCTTATGTTTAAATTAAAATACATACTAGCAATGTTATTCGTCATTTTAATTATTGGCGTTTACAACAGTTTTGGTCAAATTTCAACGGACATGATTAAATACTGGTATTATAGGAACAGGCTGAACAATTATTTTGTTGTACCTGGGGATAAATATGGAGAAAGTCAGATCATATGTGTAAGGAATGTTATAAGATCCGATAATGACTTAAATGCGGATCATAGTAAAGGTGTAGATTATGGTCAGCATGGTTTATTTACAGGTCTTTATTTAGGAACTTTAGCCACAGAGTATTATCTCTTAAATAAAAATGGACAATATGAAGATCGGGATAAAACGGGAGATGAATTGAATAAAGCATTAAATGCAATTAGAATTTGGTGGGATGAAGCAGCCGAATATTATTGGCCAGGAGAAGACTTGGATCCTAGTCCTGATGGCAATTTTAATGGTTTTTTTATCAGAGGAAATGTACCCTGTGATTTTTTTAGTAATGTTGACCCAATAAGACCAAACGGGCTCACATATAATGGCTTGCGACATGTTGATTTATTGAACATTGGACTTAAGACAACGGATGTTTGGAATGAAAATGAACATCGTTTTGGGAATTTACAATATGGAGGATTCTTGCCAAGAGGGCATCCAGGCTATATTGACCACAGAACCTGTGACAAATGTGAGGGCCAAAGCGATACATCTGATGTTCCCTTACATGATGCACATGGACATGATTTTCATCCTGAAAGTATGAGTAAGGATGAAGCTATTATGATATTAATGGGATGCGCGCTCACAATAAAATTAGTTGGTGGTAATATAGGTCAATTAGCTTCAACAATGAAACAAAAAATAGTTGAGGTTTTAGTAAATGCACATCATACATGGGGTTCAACCCCTTATCAAATTTATGAACCAGGCCATATCGTCCCTGAAGGCGGCAATTCTTTAGTTTATGCAAAACCACTTAACCTTTTAATTGGTGTACCTCCAGCAAATGCTGATAACTTCTCATGGCAAGTTATGTCATGGTTTGGTTGGGATGGAGGTGATCAGACTGCCGTTTTAGCAGCCATGACCGACTCATGGGTATGTACAGGTTCAGGAATTAATAATGTGACTCATAGGCACAATTGGCAATCTTTTTATACATTACTATGGGAGGTTTTACAGAATAAAACACGACCAGATGATAAACAAGACAAAATTGAAGAGTTAGCTATTGATCAACTTGACAATGCCCCTTGTGAAGGTCCTTATTGTTATAAAGCAGATGATGATGATGGAAATGGAGGCATATATTCTGGAGAAGGATGGGCATCAACATATAAATGGTTTAAAAATAAGAAGGGACAAGATCATGGTGATGAAAGGTGGATAGGAAACTATAATGGCGCAGATTACATGTTTTTATACAATTTGTACCACATCATAAAATATACGGATTGCCCTTATTATGTAAATTATGTTGATAAAACTATACCCCATTATCTGCCGCAAAAATACAGTTGGGGTTCTGGTTTTACTTATGGAACAAACTCTTACCCTGCTAAATATACAGCATTTAATAGTTTAACATCCAGTCAGGAAATTGGAATTCAAACTCGCCCTGATATTACAGATGACCCCGGTAATGTAACTTTTGTGGCTGAAACATCCATACATTTGAAACCCGGATTTCATGCGATGGAAGGCTGCTATTTTCATGCGTATATTAGTGATATTGATTGCGGAGGTAATGAAGGAAAGACAAACATGTCGTCTGATTATCCTGATAATATATATACTCCTTTTTCTGATTCAATAATATCATTGCCCAAAACACCTTATGAACTTACACTTGAAGATACCACAGGGAATAATAGTTTGTTGACTTTGTCTTGCCCTATAGATACAATCAGATTTATGGGAATGAATGGAGATACAACTGAATTTGACTATTATTACTATTGGGATTTTGGCAATGGAGTTACTTCAACAAAAAAAGACCCGAAAGTGTTTTATGAACCGGGTACGTACAATTTTACGCTGATATTGACAGACACCAATAATGTTTCGGATACTGCCAACTTGATAATAGAAGTACCTGATTGTGAAAATTCGATACATGGGACGTTGAGCGAAAGTGCTGCCTGTGGCAGTGTGGCTTTGCCCTTTGATACTATTTATTTGGTGAATGCAGCCGATAGCGTAGTGCTCACGGTTAGCCCTGTGGTTACGGACACCCTTGGTCGTTTTTGGTTTGCGGATAGCCATATTGCAGGATTGGATAGCACGGCTTTGTTTGGGTTTAAATCGAGTAACGGATATGTGTTGGATGATACTGCGCATAGAACTATTGGAGATTGGTTAGGGTTGAATCCGCTGCAGTTTAGCATCACAAATTTCGGTAAACGCGAATGGCAGCAAATTTATACTAGTTCATCAGATTCGGCAGTAGCTTTTGCAAAGGCTGTGGATATAAACGAAAATATTTATGTGTTGGGCAAAATCTATAGCGATAGTGCCGATTTTGATTATGTTACTTTGAAGTATAGTCCTGCGGGTGTTTTGAAGTGGGTGCGTACTTATAACAGCACTTATAATAGTACAGATTTGCCGAGTGCTATTTGCACAGATTCTTTATGTAATATTTATGTTACCGGAAGTAGTAAAGATGGGGGCGGAAAGGAGGATTATTTGACTATCAAATATGATTCGGCTGGCACACAGCAATGGGTAGAGCGTTATGATGCATCGGGCAATGGCAGCAGTTTGGATTTTGCTACTGCATTGAAAGCAGATGGAACCGGCAATGTTTATGTGGCGGGACATAGTATGGATGCCAATGATGAAGTGAATTTGGTGACTATAAAGTATAATTCGGTTGGGCAGCAGCAATGGGTTCGGACGTTTTATGATGGAGATTATAGTCAAACAACGTTGGTTCATCATACAAGCCTTTGTTTGGATAGTATGGCTAATGTGTATCTGGCGGGTACTTGTAAGGATAGTTTGGGCGATAATGAATATTTGCTTTTAAAGTACAATGCGTCGGGTACGCTGCAATGGACTGCCAAGAAAAATATCAATGCGCAACAAATTGATAATGCTACCAGCATAGCATTGGATGGTGCGGGCAATGTGTTTACCACAGGTAATTCCGGTACGGTGAAGTATAATAACAGTGGCACATTCCAATGGTTGCAAGCGGGTAATTTTACTAAAGTCATAGTTGATGGTTCGGGGAATGTTTATGCCGGAAATGATGCGCCTGAGTATTTGACAAAGTATGATAACGCTACAGGAACTATTGCATGGAGTAATGACAGTGTGCAGGTTTTGGATTTGATATCGGATGATAATAATGAATTGTATGTTGTTTCTGAGGATAATATAAAGA
Organism: uncultured bacterium; assembly: GCA_903916135.1. GTDB lineage: Bacteria > Bacteroidota > Bacteroidia > Bacteroidales > CAIWKO01 > CAIWKO01. Next base: position 1,845 of record CAIWVT010000037.1, on the reverse strand, counting down.
AAATTGGTTCGACAGGAGACATATTAGCAGCCGTAACTGTTGCTTTTGATGCAGTTTCAGGAGGCGTTTCATCCAATCTAAATCTATACATTGTAGGTAGTATAAGTCAAACCACAAATGGGCATAGGTCAACAGGTATTGTTACCACAAAATATTCTCAATGTCCATCAGTAGCTACATTAAAAGGTATGGCTCCTCGTCCACCTAGTATTAATACTATGCAAATGGTAGAAAAGACCAGTTCTATAAAAATAATTCCGAATCCGAATAACGGCGAAATGTTATTGTTATCGAATGATAACTTTGAAACAGGTAGCGTATTTATGATAAATGATTTAGCAGGTAGAGTTCTTTACACCAAAAAAATAACGGAGAAATCAAATAGTGTTCCTATATCAACTTCTTATTTGGAAAATGGAATTTATATTTATTCGATTTATTCAGCTCAAGGGAAAATGTTGGCAAAGGATAAGCTTGTTATCATGAAGTGAAACTAACGTAAATGTTGTAATTTTTTAGATTACAAAATGTGATATTAAAAGGCTTGCTTCAAATTGGGGCAAGCCTTTTTTGTGAATGTATGATTCAAGAGCCAGAAGATAGCCCGTTGGCAGGAGCGCCAAGGATGGAAGCGGCTAGCCCACAGGGGCGCTTCTTCGCGCCCCGAGGACTATGAGCGGACAGCCTGACCCGACGTAGGAGGGGGGCGCCCAAAAGAGGTAAAAGGTAAGAGGAAAAAAGTAAAAGGAACCAACTCCAAAATAGGTCTGTTCTACTAATGCCCTCAAAAGCTCATATCTTTTTTCAGGAAATAAACTTTCATTTAGTGGATATATAGTCATACACATACGACAAGCAATATCTGATCCGACAGCGAAAGGAATAACAATATCGTTTCTAGTAGCAAGTACTCCGCCAATGGGCAGTCCAAAACCGATATGAGCATCAGGCATCAAAGCACCTGCGATAGCAACGGGAAGTTTCATAGCGGTTTCCATTTGCTTCAAAGCCCCTTCATCAATTATCTCTTTCCCATATACAGGGAATGGCAAGGGATGTTCCTTCAAATCGTACGTATCTATTTTTTGCTTTACCAAAGTACCTGTAGCTTGTTTTTCTTTTACAAAAACTGCTAGTTCATTATATGGGTTTCCTTCTATAAGATAGCTTTCTGGTGACTCAATAATATTTTTAAAATCATGAATCACTTGAGATTTTTCTCTCAATGCTCCTTTAATAATATAATTGGCAACCTTACCAAAAGCGATCCTGCTTTCAAGATCGTTCAGCCCAAGTTCTGATAATTCCTTTTGTGTGATTTTTTCTGTTTTCATTGTAAATAATATAAAAAAAAAGCCCGAGTAATTTACTCGGGCATGTATAATATTTGGTTAAATTCTTTTTTACTAGTTAATCCTACCAGAATGTACCTTTTCCGAGTCCCGAAAAGTTTACTTTCGGGCTATAATTGGTGTATAGATTGTGACGGCGGTACATAATATCTTTAATTTTTCGGGTGCAAAGATACTAATAGTTTTTTAACTGACAAGTTTTTTGATTAAAAAAATATTTAATGTGCAAAAATGATTCCTTATTATAACGAGATTTATTTCTTCGTTAATTTAAAAGAGACATTATTTAAGATTTGGATTCGATGAACTTTATTATGGATCTCAGGATGTTTTATTAATTTTTTTAAGAGCAGTATAGAATTTTTGAAAACTATATAAAGATTTGAATTTTATATAGTTTTCAAATGCTTTGATGATTTTCTGTTTAAGAGTGTGATGTAGCTTCACAACTCCCGGGGGGTGCTTCATTTCAAGTTCTTTTTAACAAACTAAT
>CAIWVT010000036.1 GCA_903916135.1 uncultured bacterium | reverse complement strand
ATTATAAACAAAAACAAGAAGATTATAGCCAAGTCCAAATACTTTTTGTTTTGCATCTTTAAAAGGACAAGATGATTGTGGTTGTTTTATTGATGTTACTTTTATATCAACATCAATAGAAGGTAAATCAATTCCTTTGGCTGAAGAACCAATTGTTAAATCATATTTCTCTGATAGATGCTTTTGAAATTTGTGTTCAATTAATGTTCCAACGGCTTTCCCATCAGTAACTCCAAATAGTTCTTTATGTTGAAATTTAGATTGAGCTTCACAAAAAAGTCTAGCTTCTTCAATAAGTTTTGGTATGGTTATTTTCTCTTTCATTTTCATTTTGCAAAATTACAACTTTAATTTTTTTCTGATTGTTGAATAAATGTTTCTTGCTAATCTGTTTCCGGTTAGTACGTTTTTAAGCATTACGCATAACGGACGGCAGCTTGCCGCCGCCCTTTTTTTGCTGGGTTTACTTGCACGTCACTTTCTGTCCGCACAAATGATGATAGAAAGCACTGCCCGTTCTGCACCACGTCCCCCCAGCAAAAATAAGGGTGGCGGCAAGCTGTGAGTTAGCAACTGGCATTTATTTTATTCTTTGCTTTAGTATTCTCTCAATCTTCTTTATGCTGTCTGTGTTTGATGTATAGATGTCAAGAACTTCCAAGTCTGAAATTCTCAATGTCGGATTCAATCCATTTATTTCAGGTAATAAGTCTCTGAAACAGTCAAGATAGGCACGTTGTGCTGTCCGTCCGCCACTAAAATTAAAATCTACCGTTACTTTACTGTGTCTGTATCTATCTGCTTTATCTTTATTTCTTACGCATAAAGCCTTCCAGTCTGTCAAAGAATAATTCGTCATAAGGTCTGCTGGAAAGTAGTTAAAAGTCTTTAATCTTGACGAACTGAAATGTTGAATTTCGTCGAACTCAAAAAAGAAATTATACTTTCCTCCAAAAAAAGCATCACATTCTAGATGCTTTGTCTGCTTTGACTGATTCGCGTTTATGTCGCCATTCAATGCTTTAAATATTTTATCCATGGCTGCATAATGTTTACCGAAATGTTCTTTCGTATGCTTATTTATAAACCAGTCAAATGTCATGTCTGTCTGGGCAGGTTCTCCAAGTATTGTCGAAACAATATTTGTTATTAGCTTTTGTCGGTCTTTGGTTGCCATATCTTCGTTTTTTTTATGCTTGTTGCTAACGGACGGCAGCTTGCCGCCGCCCTTTTTTTGCTGGGTTTACTTGCACGTCACTTTCTGTCCGCACAAATGATGATAGAAAGCACTACCCTTTCTGCCCCACGTCCCCCCAGCAAAAATAAGGGTGGCGGCAAGCTGTGAGTTATAAGCCGTTATTCTTTCGTCTCATTAATAATCTTTTCCACTGCTTCTTTTGTTGATACGAACTGGTCAATCTTACCATAGTTACTGTTTACTGCATAAACAATAGTCGTGCTGTCGCTTGGAAAATAAAGCATATTTGCGTAATAACCAACTGCGTCACCACTGTGCAGATATGCAATACCTTTATCAGTTTCAATTTTGAAAATACCTAAACCATATGAAATAGGAAAAAAGGATGGGTCTGGCTCTTTGGGTGCTTTCCAAGTCAACATTTGGTTCAATGAGTTTGAGTTTATTATTTGTCCATTCATTAATGCTCTAAAAAACACATTCATATCATAAGGATTTGAAATTAACCCACCGTCTGCTGTGTAATAATCCCAACCGCTATAGTAGGTACTTTCTACGACTTGCAAATTACTATACATATCAATATATCCTCTCACAATTCCATACGGAATATGGTCTTCGGCTGCAAACTTTGTCATAGTCAAACCAAGAGGAATAAATAATTTTTCTTCAAAAACTTTATAAAAAGGTTTTCCCTCAATTTTTTCTATCAAAAGCCCAAGCAAAACGTAACCTGTGTTTGAATATCGTACATCTTCATCGGGTTGAAAGTATGCTTTTTGGTTGTAGGCGTAATTTAATAAATCGTTAGGTTTCCATTCTCTAATAAAGTCATTAAGAGAAGCTGTTTGAAATTTCAAATTTTGAATGTAGTTGTAAATGCCACTTGAATGTTGAAGTAGTTGTCGGATAGTTGCTTTGTCAGCATTTTCAATTTTATTAATTACATCTCCCTGTAAATAGGATGAAATCCTATCATCCAAATTCAGTTTTCCTTCTTCCATAAGTTTCAATATTGTAGTCGCAGTGAACATTTTTACAGTAGAGCCAACACGTGATATATTACAAGGTTCCATGTTTACATTATTGTATAAATCAGACTTGCCGCTTGCTCCAACCCATATACCTGTATGTGGGTGATAAACTGACATAGTTATTCCGACTACTCCAGATGAAGTAATGGCATCTAATAAAGACTGATATTTATTATTGTCAGGATTTGTGGAACTGCTGTCAGAAAAATTGAAATTACAATCATAGAAAGTTGTTTCAATTGTTTCACTTTTTTTACAGGAGAAAAGTAAGAACAAAGCAAGGATTAAGTAAAATATTTTATTCATTATTATTCATTTTTTTATTGATGAAAAACTTTGCTCCTATATGCAAACTGATGTGTGTCATTACTGGAATGAAGTCAGGTGAATAAGGATATTCAATCCATGATTGATAACGAACAAATATTTCAGGGCTATTCTTCTCTGATTTCTTTATGTAGTAACCAATGTCAAATGATAAAGAAGGGAATAATCTTGCATTGCCCTTATCGGTTTTCTTTTCGTAATGTCCATTTGAAAAAGTAAATTCATCGGCAGTAGCAAATGTGTGCATGTAACCTACCCCAAGGAGTGCTTGAAAAGCAAGTCCAAACTTCAAACAGTATTCATAACCAAGTTCAGTGTAAAGTCCGATACCCTGCGCAAGATGGTTATGATAGAAGTAATATAGGTTTGCAGTTTGAAATAACCTGGAATGCACTTTACTAATATAATTAAATTCCGTTCCCAATTGTAGTCCGGGGTGAATTGGTGTTGTTACAAACCTTGTAAATGGAATAGCTGTCGATTCATTAAAAATCGAAATATTTATTGGAATTGCTTTCCCTTGTCCGAACAAGACTGTCGGGGTTATGAAAATTAAATATATTAGTATTCTGTTCATTGCTGTGTCTTTTTATAATGGCTTATAACGGGAAAGGTATTGCAGCAGTGCCGCCCGCTCTAATGTTTCTTGTTAGCACAAAACTGTCTGGCGGCATTGTCTGCAATACCTTCGTTAGCACCTGTGTAATTTTTTCGTCTAACATGAAATCAATTGTCCTGTTTATCTTTTGGAATAAATATGTCGCGTCCTCTTATTGTCATTAATACTCTCGAGAACTAAATAATCTGTCGTCGCGATTATTATTTTTTGACAAAACCATTTAGCTTTTCCTTTTCTTAATTTTATTTTTTGTAAAAAACATATATTGTTATTTTCTATTTTGTACTTAGAACTAAAGGATATTATATCTTTTTCTAAAGTTACCTTCAATTTTCCATTTTTTTTAAAAATAAAATAATCTATAATAGAATCATAATCTAATGTGCCTTTAGAATAGTCATAATTTCCATAAGATTTCCACCCACATGTTCGTTGAATAATTGTAATGTAATTTGTGTCAAGAATGATTGAATCAGTTTTAATCAAGTTTATTGAAATTTCTGTCTGTCCGTTACTATCATGTATAAGTAGCAGGAACAATGTCATCAAGAAAAGATACGTCCACTTTGTCATTTTTTTTACATTGGTGCTAACGTTTCAGTTGCTGCCTCATGGCAGCAATATCTACTATATCTATTACATCAAGCCTTCTAATTAGAGCACTTGCTGCCATAAAATTAATAGACAACAAAGATAAACATTTCTAATCAATACCTATTATATTATTATTGTAATCCAAAAAAAATTTAGTCAGCTTTGTTTATCACAAAGGTGATGTCGCCACTGGTTTCGAAGTCTTCATTTTTAACCATTATGAATTTTTTTGTGATGTCGCCAATCAAAGCAGGGTTGAGGTCGTTAACATTATGTCCGGCAAGTAATGTGTACCAAGTGGTAGGTTCCACTTTGGAGTTGTGGGTATATCCCACTTTCAAATCCACCACTTCGTTGTTGATCATCGAGATGGTTTCGCCTATTTTGATGGTGTGCGAACAAATTTTGCGCATACTATGTTTGGGCACCATGAGGGTGTATCTTTTTTCGTTAGCTGCTTTATAAATCATGCGCATAGGGAAAAACATCAGTATTTTTGAAGGGTCATGATTATATACGGTAATCATAGTGCCATAAACATACCACATTCCTTTGGATACATTGTCCAACAAGGTGTGGATGGTGGATGAATCGCCTACCACGATGGACGTGTGTCCGCCTTGTAGGTTGATTAAATCATTCAGCCCTGTTCCAAATCCCTGAACTTGAATTTTTAAATCTTCAAAAGCTTCCACAGTGCCCATTTCGGCGATGAGTGTGTTGATGCGCACTAATTTTTCGAGGGGGCTACCTACATAAAAACTTGTTGCACCACCCAGCATCATACGGTCGTAATCGGTGGAGCCTTTAGCATGCACATTGCTGATTTGACGTGTCCAATCGTTTAGTTCTTTTTTGAAATCAATGAAGTATTTTTTTAATTCAATGTTGTCGCTGATGCGCGCATTCAAATTTAAGCGTTTTGTGGTAACATAGGTTTGTAAAGCATGATTGATAGGTTCGAAAAATGGTTTCAACGCAATAATTCGCGCATCGGAGCCAGGGTAGGCAGCTATGGCGTTATACGTGTATTGTGAAATGGAGGAGCCGTTTGATATGCTGCTATGAACTGCAATGTCGAAAGGGCAAAGGTCTAAAAGTGTTCCTTGGTGATGTGCCATGATTTTATTTTTTTAAGAATTGTAGCAAATGTAATTCTTTTTATTGATATGCAATAAAAAAAATAAATAAAAATTTTTATGGAGCTATTTTTTTTTAAGAAAAACAT
>CAIWVT010000035.1 GCA_903916135.1 uncultured bacterium | reverse complement strand
CGATCTCACCGTAGTGAAAAACACATTGCTAAAAAAAGCAATGGAACGTTCTGAAAAAGATTTTAACGAATTATATCCCGTTTTGGTAGGTGGCACTTCATTAATGATGTGTGAAACCGCCAACATTCCTGCTAAATTGATTGTTGAGTTTAGAAAATCCAATAAAATTGAGAAACCAATTTTAAAAGGAGCATTCATACAAGAATCAATCTATTTAGGAAATGACCAACTCGCGGCATTAGCTTCATTAAAATCGAAAAATGAGCTTATTGGGGATATTATCGGATTGCTACAATCACCCGCAAAAAATGTCATCAGTGCATTACAATCTGGTGGTCATACGATTTCAGGTATCGTAAAAACATTATCAGAAAAACCTGAGTAATTAAAATTATTAATAAAATTATTGGTAAAACAATTAAAACTTAAATAAAATGACAGATTTAAAGGCTTTTGCAGAACAATTGGTTAATTTAACCGTTAAAGAGGTTAACGAATTAGCAAAAATTTTGAAAGACGAATACGGAATTGAACCTGCAGCAGCAGCTGCAGTTATGGCAGCACCAGCAGGTGGAGCAGCCGATGCAGGCGCTGAAGTTGAAGAAAAAACACGTTTTGACGTTATTTTGAAATCAGCAGGTCAGGCTAAATTAGGCGTTGTGAAACTTGTAAAGGAATTAACAAGCCTTGGCTTAAAAGAAGCTAAAGAATTGGTAGATGCTGCTCCTAAAGCAATAAAAGAAGGTGTTAGCAAAGATGAAGCTAATGCATTAAAATCGCAATTGGAGGAGGCTGGTGCTGAGGTTGAAATTAAGTAAGGATATTACAAAATAAAAAATAATGGTTTAGACTGCCAATAGGGAGTCTAAACCTTATTTTGTTTATAATAAAATTTAATATTTTTCTTTTTACTTACCTTAAATCTTACGATGGTGGCTTCACATAAAATTGAAAAAATCAATTTCGCATCCACAAAAGTTCAAGCTGAATATCCTGATTTTCTTGATATTCAAATAAAGTCATTTCGCGATTTTTTCCAATTGGAAACTACTCCCGAAAACAGACAAAATGAAGGCTTATATAGAGTTTTCGCTGAGAACTTCCCCATTTCGGATGCCCGTAATAATTTTGTACTGGAATTTTTAGATTATTTTATTGATCCGCCAAGATACGTTCTCGAAGAATGTCTTGAGCGTGGATTGACATATAGCGTTCCACTCAAAGCTAAATTAAAACTTTATTGTACCGATCCGGAACATGAAGATTTTGAAACAATTATTCAGGATGTCTATTTGGGCCCCATACCCTATATGACTCCTAAAGGTACTTTCGTAATTAACGGTTCTGAAAGAGTCGTTGTTTCTCAATTGCACCGATCTCCGGGGGTTTTCTTCGGAAAAACAAGACATGCTAATGGACAGACTTTATATTCTGCCCGCATTATTCCTTTTAAAGGATCATGGATCGAATTTGCTACTGACATTAATAATGTTATGTACGCATATATTGACCGTAAAAAGAAATTGCCCGTTACCACTTTGTTAAGGGCTATTGGTTTCGAATCTGATAAAACTATTCTTGAAATTTTCAATTTAGCAGACGAAATTAAAGTTAATCGAAGCAATTTAAAGAAATTGATTGGCAGAAAACTTGCCGCTCGCGTTGTACGTTCGTGGATAGAAGATTTTGTTGATGAAGATACGGGAGAAGTTGTTTCTATTGAAAGAACAGAAGTACTTATTGATCGCGAAACTATAATAGAAGCCGATCAAGTTAATATCATTATGGATTCGGGAGTTAAAACAATTCTGATTCATAGTGAAGACACCGATAATAATGACTATACCATTATCTTTAATACACTTCAAAAAGACCCATCAAACTCTGAAAAAGAAGCTGTAGAATTTATTTATAGATTACTTAGAAATGCTGAACCTCCTGATGAAGAAACTGCAAGAGGTATTATAGAAAAATTATTTTTCTCTGACAAACGCTATGATTTAGGGGATGTTGGAAGATACCGTATCAATAAAAAACTGAACTTTGATATGAGTGTTAATACCAAAGTTCTTACTAAAGAAGATATTATTTCAATTATCAGATATTTGGTTGAGCTTCAAAACATGAAGACCGATGTAGATGATATTGACCATTTAAGTAACAGAAGAGTTCGTACAGTTGGTGAACAATTATACGGACAATTTGGTGTTGGTTTGGCTCGTATGTCTCGTACAATTCGCGAAAGAATGAATGTACGCGATAACGAGGTCTTTACTCCTGCTGATTTAATTAATGCCAAAACATTATCTTCCGTTATTAATACATTTTTCGGAACCAATCAACTTTCGCAATTTATGGATCAAACCAATCCATTGTCGGAATTAACTCATAAGAGAAGAATTTCAGCATTAGGACCTGGTGGTTTATCACGAGATAGAGCTGGTTTCGAGGTTCGTGATGTGCATTACACTCACTACGGACGTTTATGTACTATTGAAACCCCTGAAGGTCCTAACATCGGGCTGATTTCGTCCCTATGTGTTTTTGCTAAAATCAACAAACTTGGTTTTATTGAAACTCCATACAATAGTGTTATAAATGGTTCTGTAGATGTGAATGAACAAGCATTTTATCTTACTGCTGAAGAGGAAGAAGAAAAAATCATTGCTCAAGCAAGTACGCCATTTGACCAAACTGGAAAAATCATTCAAAGTCAAGTAAAGGCTCGTTTTCAGGCAGATTATCCTATGATCGAACCTGACAAAATCAACCTGATTGATGTGGCTCCAAATCAAATCGCATCCATTGCTGCTTCACTAATCCCATTTTTGGAACATGATGATGCTAACCGTGCCCTCATGGGTTCAAACATGATGCGCCAAGCAGTTCCATTGATGATTCCTGAAGCCCCAATCGTTCAAACAGGTTTGGAAGGCAAAGTTGCAAAAGATTCACGCGTATTGATTAATGCCGAAGGGAATGGTGTTATTAAATACGTTGATGCAAAAAAGATTGTGATAGAATACGAGCGTACTGCGAAAGAAAAGAAAGTAAGCTTCGAGGATGATATCAAAACTTATAATCTTCCTAAATTTGTAAAAACCAATCAGAGCACTTGTGTTAATCTAAAACCAATTGTACGTAAAGGTCAACGCGTGAAAAAAGGCGATGTGCTTTGCGAAGGTTATGCTACGCAAAATGGAGAGCTTGCTTTAGGTCGTAACCTAAAAGTTGCTTTTATGCCGTGGAAGGGTTATAATTTTGAGGATGCTATCGTTATATCCGAACGTATTGTTCGCGAAGACGTTTTTACTTCTTTACATATAGAAGAGTTTATTTTAGAGGTGCGCGAAACCAAACGCGGCATGGAAGAATTGACTAACGATATTCCCAATGTAAGCATCGAAGCCACTAAAGATTTGGATGAAAATGGTATCATCAGAATCGGTGCCGAAGTGAATGAAGGCGATATTCTAATAGGAAAAATTACACCAAAAGGTGAAACAGATCCTACTCCTGAAGAAAAACTTTTACGCGCTATCTTTGGCGATAAAGCCGGAGATGTGAAAGATGCTTCTTTGAAAGCACCTCCTTCAATGAAAGGTGTTGTTATTGATAAGAAACTTTTCTCAAAAGTTATTCGGGACAAAAAGAATAAGGTTAAAGAAAAAGAAACGCTAAAAGATTTTGAAGACAATTTTAACAAGTCAATTGCCGATCTTAAAATTAAACTTGTAGAAAAGTTAATTGATATACTTGAAAATAAAAGCTCACATGGTGTTTATAGTAACTTAAAAGAGGAAATCATTCCTAAAAAGGTTAAGTTTACACAAAAAGCTTTAATGGCTATTGACTACACTTCGGTGAATCCTACAAGATGGACATCTGATAAAGAAACCAACGAATCAATTAAGGTACTTCTTCATAATTACACCATTAAATATCGTGAAATCTTAGGAGTTTATAATCGGAATAAATTTATTGAAACCGTTGGTGATGATTTACCATCAGGTATTATTAAATTAGCTAAAGTTTATATTGCCAAAAAACGTAAACTTAAAGTTGGTGATAAAATGGCTGGACGCCACGGAAACAAAGGTATTGTTGCTCGTATAGTTCGCGATGAAGATATGCCGTTCCTTGAAGATGGAACCCCTGTTGATGT
>CAIWVT010000034.1 GCA_903916135.1 uncultured bacterium | reverse complement strand
CGATGGCACACTTATCATCGTATCTCACGACCGCCATTTTTTGCAAGGACTTACCAATAAGGTTTTTGAATTTAAAAACAAGAAAATACGGCAACATATCGGTGATGTTTTCGATTTTTTGAAAAGTCGTAATATTGAGAATCTTAAAGAACTTGAACTTTCAAAAAAACAGACCACCTCTGCTAAAACAGAAGATAAAGACCCTTCGTACAACAAAATATTAAGAGAAAAAAGAAAAGCTTTCGAAAGAGATATCCGCAAAACAGAAAATCAGATTTCAATAACCGAAAACGAAATTACGGAAATAGAAAACCGGCTTAAAATCATTGAAAAAGCGTTAGAAAACCCAGATACCAATATGGTCGGTGATACTTATACCACTTTCTTTATAGAATATGAAGCGTTAAAATCACAGCACGATACGCTGGTTTATGACTGGACTATGTTGCATGCTGCACTGGATAAGCTGGTAGAGGAGCAGAAGAATATAAGTGCCTAAACTTAAAGTTGGGGCGGTCATGGTTTCACTAGGGGAGGGCATGTGCGTAGTGAGTGAAGCAATGACTAAATTGGGCATGAATTTAACCCAGATTACGCAATAGAAAACATCTATTGCGTCTTGAGTTTGGCATTTAACTAGATAATTTTTTAAAAATAAACAAAAAAAGACGATTAGTTTGCTCTAGTTGTCATTTTTTTATTATTTTTGTGTCTAGTTATATAACTAGATATTAATTTAAATTTAAAAAACAATGGGGTTTCCTACAAAAATTCAGCTTATAAAAAGAGCTAAGAGTGAACAATGGTATATCAATTTCCCTTCTGCCGTAGCGCAAGCTATGGAGTTTGAGCGTGGAGAGATTGTTGAATGGATAGTTGAAGATAAAAAAAAGATGACGCTCAAACGTGACAGCTCAAGATTAAGTACAGAGAAAAAAAAACTTCAGACGGATCTTTAATTGAGGAGTTTGATTTTCTAGTAAATCAATGTGTTGGTGCTTTCAATAGTGATAGTGCATGGAAAATTGGACGCGACTTGGCCTTTGGGGCTCTTACTTGTATGGGCAGACATACTCTTACTGGTATGCTTACAGCCAGTGGGCAACAGTTTATGGATTGGTCATCAGCATATCGATTGTTTAGTAAACAACGAGTCGACACCTCTAAGCTTTTTGATGTAGCCCGTGCTGGAGTATTAAAGGAGTTGGATTCACATGAAATAATTGTTGCTCATATGGATGATACTATAATTAAGAAAACAGGCAAACATATACCTGGTGCGGGGTGGCGCAGAGACCCATTAGGGCCACCCTTTCATACCAATTTTATATGGGGCCAACGTTTTATACAAATATCTATGGCTCTTCCAGACAGACAAGGTTGTTCACAATCTAGAGCCATACCAGTTGATTTTCACCACTGTCCAACAGCAAAAAAACCGAATAAGAAAGCTGATGAACAGGACAGGGAAAACTACAAAGAACTTCAGAAAAAATTAAAATTGAGTAAACAAGGCAGTAATCGAATTAGCCTTCTACGAGGTGCATTGGATAAACAAGGTGTAAACAACAAGCAGCTCGTTATAAGTGTTGATGGTAGTTATACAAACAAAGAAGTCATTAAAACGTTACCAGTGCGTGTTACCCTTATTGGACGTATTAGAAAAGACACAAAACTTTATGCTGCACCTGATAAGCAACCAGAGGTAGGTAGAAAACGAGTTTATGGCGACAGATTGCCAACACCAGAACAAATAAGACAGTCAGATCAATATCCTTGGCAAAAAGTAAAAGCGTGGGCTGCTGGAAAAGAACATCAGTTCGATGTGAAAATAATTAAAAATACGCTGTGGCGGTCTGCTGGACAGAATCACAATTTGCAATTAGTGGTAATAAGACCTTTAGGTTACAGGCTCACGAAGTCATCCAAAATACTATATCGAGACCCTGCATATTTAATTTGTACAGACAACCATCTCAATATTGAAAAACTTTTACAAGCTTATATCTGGCGTTGGGAAATTGAAGTAAATTTTAGAGAAGAAAAATCACTGTTGGGATGTGGTCAAGCCCAAGTAAGAAATCCTAACTCAGCAGAAAGTGTTCCTGCATTTATCTCGGTAATTTACGCATTACTTAATCTTGCTGCACATAGATCTCTCAAAAAATCAAACGAATTGATGTTGCCTCGTACTAAATGGTATCAGAAAAAAGAAAAAAAACGACACTCAACTGGTGATTTAATTAATAATATGAAAGCTCAAGCTTGGTCCAAATCATTAAATATGAATTTCTCAAGCTTCGTGAATCTAGAAACAAAATCGCAAAGCCTGAGAAATGTTGCTAATCCCTTTACCTCTGCTATGTTATATATGAGAAATTAGCCAAACTCAAGAGTCCCGACTGTAAACGTCGGGACGACTGTTTTCTAGACAAGAGTAACGATGAACCCGGACATTATGGACAAACACTATTTAGGCTGCCAGTAACACTTTACAGGAGATACAATAGCTTGTTCGGCTTTTAATTTAGTCATAGCTTTGTCAACATCCTTACGGTCAAGACCCGTTAACTCAACTATTTTACCTGCGTTTAAAGGCACTCCGGCCTTTTTCATAGCGTCTAAAACTTTTTCTTTTGCTTCCATAGTATTAAAGATTTAAATGATTATTTGATTAGAAAAATTACTTTCAGCAAAATTAATAAATACAAAGTGTAAAAAATAAAAACAGACAACTTAATCTTTTACACACCGGACACTACGACCAAAAATATTACTAGCTCCGCCATGTCCGACTAATACTTCATTACAGTTCATGACACAGCTCCACGCATAGCCTACATTAAAAATTGAAGCTGTCCACCAGGCACCAGAAAATTTAATGAACTGAAATGTTCCATCAAATTCACGGTCGCCACCGGGCAAGGCGGTAAACCCACTTATGTTAGTTGCCCCAATATTTGGATTCACCCAATGGATAGTGTCTGTTTCTTTAAGTTTGCCTCCGGCAACAGTTTCGCCACCCAAAAAGGTCATTAATGCCGTCCACTCGGCATCGGTAGCCACATGCCAGCCGCTGGGAGCTACGTTGCGGCTGTCGTCAACAGCATACCAGTTGTATAGTTTGCCATAAGTTGCACCATAGCTTGGTAAATTTTCATAGTCACAATAAGCTTCTGTTGTAGAACCTGCCCATAACGCATTACTCTGAATATCAGTTATGGCATCACCATTGCGGAAATGTGTTGTGTTCAGGTTTTCTGCCATCCATATCAAAGTATCAATCTGCACTACAGTATAGTTGTTGTTATCGGCATCAGTGCATGCTACAAAATTAAATGGAATAGAGGTGTCTTGTGTTGGCACGAGCATAAACACAGTTCTGTAAATACCGGACTTACCTGTGAATTTCAATATATCGCCTGTAGTATATTGCATATCTACTATTGATTTGCTATTGTTCAAGCCCTTTTTCTTTTCTGAATTTGAAACAGTACGATGTCTATCACTACCAGCATTTGCTCCTACATGTTTCATTTCGGGTGTGCCGGATATTGCATTACTGCTTATTAGTTTTGAAGTATAGGAATATTTGTCGGATGCTATTCTTATGAAATATATACCATTGCTGATTCCACTAAGGAGGTATTTGTGATTTCCTTTTGATAATAATTCCTGCACTTGTAAAATCCTTTTACCTGTAATGTCGTATAGCTCTATACTTGTATTGCCTTGAGCTGTAGCTTCAAAGTCTATAGAACAAATGCCTGCTGTTGGATTAGGATAGATCTGTATATTATTGTTTGCTTCTATATTTATTTTGTCTATTCCTACAGCTCCTGTCAGATGCAATATATCTCCTCCGCCAAGAATTGTGTGGGTTGATTGAGTAAGGTTTTCTACTTTTACAGTGTCAACACTATTGCTTGCACCTGTTCCTGCAAAGGTAATCTGATAATTCTGTGCATGAATTTCTGCAATTGCAAAACTTATTAAAAAGAATAAAGTATACTTTTTCATTTGATTTTTTTAGTTATTGTTTTTTTGTATTTCAATTTATTCAGTATGTATGGTTATCGTTTTACGTGAAACGAGACAAAGACAAAGATAAAAATTATTATTATTATTAATGAATCTGTGGCAATTATTTACATTTATAATTCTCAGTACCTACTTATTATTCACTAAATTTGCTAACACACAATCTTCCTTATGTCCAAACTAAAACTAGACCTCCACGAGATATACAACAAAGGCTGGCTTATAGACAAAGCGCTACACGACATTATTGAGGAAGCTATTGATAAAGGAATCAAAGAAGTGGAAATAATCCCCGGCAAAGGCAGCGGACAACTGAAAAAGAAAGTGTTGCGGTTTCTGGCGCAGCCCGAAATAAAAAAACTATACCACCGCATGGATAAGGACAGAGATAACTTTGGGCGGATTTTTATTTATTTCAAACACTGATAAATAAAAAATACAATAACAACAGTACATTTGAACAAACGAATTTTAATAAGAGAAGGCT
>CAIWVT010000033.1 GCA_903916135.1 uncultured bacterium | reverse complement strand
GTCGGGTAAAATTTACCCATTAATGCGTCATTTTGACAGACCGATGGGTTAAATCAACCCATTAATGCGTCAATTTAACCGACCGATGGGTTAAATCAACCCATCAATCCGTTATTTTGACCGGGCGTTGGGTTAAATCAACGAAACGTTCCGTATGTTTTTAGCGTAATTGGTTTATAATTAATATGTTTTGATATTACAAAAGCAATTTTTTGCTCCTTTTTTTGATGTAAAAATCATACAAAAAAAACAAGGTTTTGTTGGTGTAAAATGGATGTTTTTTTGAATTAAAAATCGTACTCTATTCGCCCATTATCCAAAAAAATTTCTTTGAAATTGATTTCTTGTGCGTATATTTGTATTCAACAAGCTAACAACAAACCATAATTACATAATCAAATAATACGATGCTGGTTTTTCCCAATTGTAAAATAAATCTTGGATTGCACATTACGTCCAAACGCAGCGATGGATTTCATACCATCGAAAGTGTATTTTTGCCCGTAGGCTGGGTTGATATGCTCGAAATTGTTCCCGCCAAGGAAAATCAATTTATTGTGGATGGATTAAACATTGCGTGTCCGCTTAACGAAAATCTGTGTTATAAAGCCTATCAACTGCTGAATTTGGATTTCGATTTGCCTCCCATTTCGATGTATTTATATAAAAAAATCCCGAATGGAGCCGGTTTGGGCGGCGGTTCGTCTGATGCAGCTTTCACCTTGAAGATGTTGAATACTATGTTTTCCTTAGGCTTGTCCATCGTAACTTTGATGCGTTATGCAGAGAAGTTGGGAAGCGATTGTTCTTTTTTTATCACCAACACCCCTTCATTGGTTAGCGGGAGAGGCGAAATATTGCAGCCATTCCATGTCAATTTGCAAGGCTACGAAATAGTAATAATAAAAGCTCCCATATCGGTTTCCACAGCCGAGGCATATAAAATGGTAACGCCAAAAGCGGCAAATTATCCAATTGCTGAAATACTAAAAAATGACATTTCCACTTGGTGCAATACCTTAAAAAATGATTTTGAAGAACCCATTTTCAACAAATATCCCGAATTAGAACAGATAAAAAACCTGCTATACGCAAAAGGTGCGCTCTATGCTACCATGAGCGGAAGTGGTTCGGCAATTTATGGAATCTTTCGGGAACGTATAGATTTTAGTCAAACATTTGCAGATTGCCTTATGTGGCAAGGTACGCTATAAGATTACTTAGGTGCTTTTTGTAACAGATACCAGCCCACGCCTGCGAAAAAAACATTCGGCATCCACACTGCAATTATTGGTGGTAGATTTCCATACGTAGCAAAGGTTTCGGTGATGCGCATAAAAAGAATCAGCATAAACGTCAGCCCCAAGCCGAAGGCTATATGCAAGCCAATGCCGCCGCGCACTTTTCGGCTCGAAACCGACACGCCAATGATGGTCAATATAAAGGTGGCAAAAGGAAACGCAATTCGCTTGTGTTTTTCCACTTCATAAAATCGAATGTTTTCCGAACCCTTCAATCGCTCCGCTTTGATAAACGTTCGAAGCTGTGAAAAATTCATCACTTCCAGATTTTCGGCTTTTATATAAAAGTCGGCAGGAGTCAAATTGATGGAAGTGTCTTTTTTCAAGCCTGAAGTCAATTGTTCTTTATAACCATTAATTAAATGTATGGTGTAGTTATTTAGCGTCCATTTTTGTTTGGTGCTATCCCAAACAATATTATTTGCAGCCATTTTGTAATACAAAGTCCCGTTATTATAACGTTCCATCGTAAAACGATTCCCCTTATTTTCTTCAACGGCATAACTTTCCACATAAATAAATGTGCCTGGAGAAATTTGCATGTGAATATTTCGATTGGTGTTATGGTACTTATTATTAATATAAGCCGTTCGAAAACTATTCATATTTTTGTTGGTCAACGGAATCAAAAAATTGGCTAAATAAAAGGATAGAATGGTCAAGAAAGTTGCGGTTATCATATAAGGTCGCAACATACGTCTAAAGCTGATGCCGCTTCCCAAAATAGCGACGATTTCCGTTTGCGATGCCATTTTAGAAGTAAAAAAAATGACAGCAATAAACGTAAACAGCGGACTAAAAAGATTGACGAAATATGGGATAAAGTTCAGATAATAATCAAAAATAATTTCAGACAGCGGTGCTTCCGATTTAATGAGGTCGTCAATATTCTCAGAGATATCGAAAATAATTACAATGATAATTATTAAGGATATCGCCAGGAAAAAAGTGCTTAAAAACTTTTTAATGATATAAAAATCGATTTTTTTCATGTATTCTTTTTACACAAACCACAAATGGAGCAGGTAGTATAATAATGCAAAAGTAGCGAATTTATTGTCAAATGGGTATAAAAAAACCTGCTCAAAAAGAGCAGGTTCTCTGAAAAGATTAAATTTCTAATCTTCGTCTTTTTCTTGTTCTTCGTAAGCTTTGAGCAATTGAAGTTGAACATCGCCCGGCACTTGCGTGTATTCCGAAAATTTCATTCCATAAGTAGCCCTACCGCTCGTAATCGAACTCAAGGCAGTAGAATATCGGTTCATTTCTGCCAAAGGAACTTTAGTTAGGATTTTTTGATAGGTTCCTTCGCTCGACATGCCCATAATTACGGCTCTTCTACCTTGCAAGTCGGTCATAACGTCACCCATTTTATCTTCAGGAACAATAACTTCAACTTCATAAATTGGTTCCAAAATTTTAGGACCGGCATTTTTAAAAGCTTCTCTAAAGGCATTACGTCCGGCAAGTTTAAACGAAATTTCGTTTGAATCCACCGGGTGCATTTTGCCATCATAAATATAAACCGAAATGTCGCGGGCATACGAACCCGTCAACGGACCTTCTTCAATTTTTTCCATGATACCTTTTAATATAGCAGGCATAAAACGTGCATCAACCGCACCTCCAACGACACAATTGTGGAAAATAAGTTTTCCGCCCCAAGCCAAATCATGATCTTCACGACCTCTAATTGGGAATTCGGTAGGATCAACCATGTGTTCTGAATAAGGTTGAATCAACATGTGAACTTCACCAAACTGACCTGCTCCACCTGATTGTTTTTTATGACGATAAACAGATTTTGCAGATTTAGTAATGGTTTCACGATATGGAATTCTTGGTGGTAAAAACTCAATGTCAATCTTATTAAGTTTTTCAATTTGCCATTTTGCGATAGTAAGATGCAATTCGCCTTGTCCGTGCAAAATAAGTTGACGCAATTCTTTTGAATATTCAGGAATAAGAGTTGGATCAACCCTGCGCATATCATTTAATAATCCACCTAATTTTTCATCATCAGCCGTATTGATAGCTTTCACCGCAGCGCGATATTTAGGATTTGGAAAATCTATCTTTTGTGCCTGAATTTCTGCATTCTTTGGCAGATTCAATGTATTGTTGGTAAAAGTACTCTTAAGCTTAATGGTTGCAGCAATATCTCCGGCAACAACTTTAGCAACTTTTTCGCGATTTTTTCCTGCACAAACATAAATTTGAGAGATGCGTTCTTTAGAACCATTACTTGCGTTTATCATATCCATCGCTTCAGAAACTTCACCGGAAAGCACTTTGAAATAAGACACCTCACCGATATGGCTTTCTATAGATGTTTTAAAAACGAATGCTGTGGTAGGTCCATTAACTTTACAAGGAATATCAACACCTTCCATTGTTTTTGCGCAAGCAACTTCGTCAGGCGATGGAGTTGAATTTGCTAAAAACTCTAACAAACGGGCAACTCCATAATTCAATTTTGATGATGTACAAAGAACCGGAAATAAATTTCTGTTGGTAATTCCAAGTTTTAATCCTTTATAAAGTTCTTCTTCTGTCAAGGTGCCTTTATCGAAAAATATCTCCATCAATGACTCATCGCTTTCAGCAGCAGCTTCAATTAAAGTAGCATGTAATTCTTCCGCTTTTTCTTGTTCCGAAACTGGAATGTCAAGAATTTCTGCTTTACCATCTTTTGCAAATTTATACATTTTCATTTTCAACACGTCAACAATAGAGTCGAAACTTGCACCAGTGTTGATGGGATATTGAACAAGGGTTACTTTTCCACCAAATTGATTTTTAAGTTGACGTAAGTTTTCGTCGAAATTGGATTTTTCATGTTCCAATTGATTTACTGCAAAAATTACAGGAACGTTTTGACGAAAAGCGTATCTCCAGGTAATTTCGGTTCCAACTTCAACAGCATTTTGTGCGTTAATAACCATTATGACAGCGTCGCAAACTTTAAAGGCTGAAAAAACTTCTCCTATAAAATCATCAAAACCAGGAGTGTC
>CAIWVT010000032.1 GCA_903916135.1 uncultured bacterium | reverse complement strand
GTGATTTCTTGACAAGGCAAAGTGGCTTCTTGACGAGGCAAAGTGATTTCTTGACGAGGCAAAGTCATTTCTTGACGAGGCAATGTGATTTCTTGACAAGGCAAAGTGGCTTCTTGACGAGGCAAAGTGATTTCTTGACGAGGCAAAGTCATTTCTTGACGAGGCAAAGTGATTTCTTGACGAGGCAAAGTCATTTCTTGACGAGGCAAAGTGACTTGTAACTTTTGCAAAATGACGTCATCAAAACTATAAAACCAGCATAGATGTTCAGATACAAGAGATTTCCCGCCAAAGCCCGCCAGTGTCATGCAGGATAGTTTGTGGCAAGACAAAGACTTTTCGGAGCAGGCTTAAATTTGTATTTTGATAACCCAATTTTCTTAATCAACCACTTAACTTAATTAACCCATTCAACTAATCTAACTCAATCATCGAATCCCCAAGAAACTACCAAGGCAAAGCTTCTCCCAAATGTATGAAGCCACCTGTAGTTCCATTTTCGTCTGCTTGGCACAAATCAACGATAGTTTTAGCCCCTTGTTCCACTGCCATAGGAGCATATTCGCCACCTAAATCTGTCTTTACCCAACCAGGATGGGCTGAATTCACCTTTATGTTCGCATCTTTCACGGCGGCTGCCAAATGCAAAGTAAACTGATTAAGTGCGGTTTTTGAAGAATTATACGCTAACATTTTTGTGCCGTAAATCGGTGAATCAGCCATACTATGCAAAGCCAAAGAACCCAACACGCTCGAAACATTCACAATACGTCCTGCAGTTGACTTGCGAATCAAAGGCAACATTTTTTGTGTCAAAGCTATTGGACCGAAAAAATTTGAATCGAAAGTTTTTTTCAAAATATCCTGCGAAACACTCTCGGTGGTATTACCTTGTACAAAAACATTATTATCAATCTGAATTCCTGCATTGTTTACCAATACATCCAATTTGCCAAATTTCGCTGTTACAAAATCAAACAGATTCGCAATATCATCTGCATTCGTCACATCCAACTTACAACTATAGGCATCTATGTTCATGGCTTTTAGTTTAGCGGCGGTTTCATCACTTTTTTCTTGGCTACGAGCAGTAACAATCACGGTGTAACCTTTTTTTCCTAACTGAAGGGCTGTTTCATAGCCAATTCCTTTGGCTGCCCCTGTTATCAATACTATTTTTTTCATGGTTTTATTTTGTATTTTTATATATAAATTAATAGTGCAAAATTAAGAATAATTTCCCATGACGACATTAAATTAATATTAAGTTTTGTAGTTTCAATTTAGCAAAGCAAACATAATCAATCTAAAAATCAATCCCAAACAAATTTCCACAGACCATCTTTTTGCTTTTTCCAAACAGTATGAAATATGCCTTTTGCCGAAATTATATTTCCAATGGAGTCCTTTGCCGTATAGGTATAATTGCCATAAGTATATCCCAAATCCCCTGAAGCCGCAGCATCCACAAATTCAGGCGTCCATTCAAGCAGGACGTCTTTATATTTCTTATTTTCATAGTGCGCACTAATATCTTTGCGTCCTTTTATCAACTTATCATTATAGTTAATGGCAGCAAATTCAGCAGCATAAAAAGAAAATGCTTTAGCTACTCCTTCCTTTTTTGCCATGGCAGCAAATGCTTTCTCGGCATCAAGAATTTCCCTTTTCGATATGTAGGAAATCGTCGTATTGTTCTTTTGTTCGCATGAACAAAGAAAAAATAATATCACTATTCCAAGTGAAAGAATTGATTTATTCATAATTTTTAGATTCTTTGAAAGTGCATAGTTCGGATTTTCTTTCAATAAAATGGCTTCTTTTGATGCCACCATATATAATAAGGTATAAAACCGTTTATACATTTGGGATTTGATACGATTAAGAAATGGATGATTCAATCATAACTTGATGTTAGAAAACAACTTGTACTAAAGCAAAATCTTTTTCAACACCCCCATCACTTCGTCCACTTCCGCAATCGTATTAAATTTACTTAAAGAAAACCGAACCGCAGGAATTTCTGTGTCGCAACCCAAAGCCATCAACACATGCGAAACACTTACCGTTCCTGACGAACAGGCTGAACCTCCCGAAACGGCAATACCATTTATGTCAAGATTTTCAACAAGCATATCATTCTTATAAACATTCGGAACAGACACATTTATTATATTATACAAACCCGAAATGTCACTTCCGACATTAAAGATAAGCTCAGGAAAAGCGGCTTTAAGTTCGTGAACAAAATAAGATTTGAGGTTGCTGATATAAGCTGCGTTTTTATCTAAATCGCGATAAGCAACTTCCATGGCTTTTGCCATACCTACAATTCCATACGTATTTTCAGTGCCCGAACGCATTTCACGCTCCTGTCCTCCCCCATTTATCAAGGCTTTGATGCTTATGCTATCCGAAACATATAAAAAGCCACTCCCTTTAGGTCCATGAAACTTATGCGCAGAACATGTCGCGAAATCAGGCATGACTTCAGCAAAATCTATTTGATATTTTCCCAAAGTTTGCACAGTATCGGTCAAGAAATAACTCGCATATCTTTTGCAAAGCTTCGCAATCTTGTCAATAGGATTCAAGGATCCTGTTTCATTGTTGGCATGCATCAAAATAACAAGCGCCTGTTGGCTTTCCTGCAGAAGTTCCTCAAGATGTTCACAATCAATTTGTGCATAAGTATCCATTTTGGCATATATAACTTCTATTGGAAATAATTTATTAACTGCATCTAATGTATGTAATACTGCATGATGTTCAAGAGCACTTGTAATAATCTTACGTGCTCCCAAGTCGCGCACCGCACCAAATATTGCAGTACTTATGGCTTCCGTGGCAGTGGATGTAAAATAGATTTCTGATGGATTTGCCTTAACAAGATTGGCAATACAAATTCGCGCTTCTTCAATCAACACCCTGCTTTTCCGTCCAAACGAATGTATGGAAGAAGGATTGCCATAATGCTTACCCATCACAAGCTGCATAGCTTCAATCACTTCAACATCTATAGGCGTGGTAGCAGCATTATCAAAATAAATCATACTCCGAGATTAATCTTCCGAATCATTGTTAAGCAGTTCTTTAATATCCAACACCATTTTCTTCGCCAAACTATTTGCTGTTGCCATTGAATCGCTTTCTGCATAAATTCTGATGATGGGTTCTGTATTGGATTTCCTCAGATGTATCCATCCATTATCAATATCAATTCGAACTCCATCCGCAGTATTTACAGGGTATTTCTTATATTTCTTTTTTATCTTTTCGAGAATCTGAAGTAAATCAATATCCGCCGACACTTCAATTTTATTTTTCGAAATAAAATAATTGGGATATTTAGCCCGCAACATCGAACACGACAATTTTGATTTTGCCAGATGCGTCAAAAACAAAGCAATTCCAACCAATGCATCTCTACCATAATGAAGTTCGGGATAAATCACACCTCCATTGCCTTCCCCACCAATAACGGCTTTCTTTTGTTTCATCACTTCCACAACATTCACCTCACCTACGGCAGAAGTAAAATATTCTTTACCATATTTCATAGTGATATCACCCAAAGCGGATGTGGATGAAAGATTGGAAACAGTGTTACCGGGCGTATTTTTTAACACATAATCAGCAACTGCTACCAAAGTATATTCCTCACCAAACATCTCCCCATCTTCACAAACAATAGCCAAACGATCCACATCGGGATCAACCACAAAACCAACATGCGACTTATTCTTTACAACACTTTCGGAAAGTTCACCAATATTTTCGGGCAAAGGCTCCGGATTATGCGGAAATTTACCATTGGGTTCGCAATACAATAGATTTATTTTATCAACACCTAATGCTTTAAGCAGCGCAGGGATTGCAATACCTCCTGTAGAATTCACACAATCTATCGTAACATTCAATTTTGCTTTTCGAATAGCTTCCACATCCACCAAAGACAATTCCGTAACTTTTTTAACATGAGCCGCTATCATCTCCTCCACTTGGGAATAACTTCCTAAATGAACGGCATCAACAAAGTTTGTTTCTTCATTATCAGCAATTGCCAACATCTGACTTGCTTCTGAATTGGTCAAGAATTCGCCCTTTCCATTCAACAATTTCAAAGCATTCCAATGAGTTGGGTTATGACTTGCCGTAATGATAATTCCGCCTTGAGCCTTCAAATCAATAAGCGCAATCTCTACAGTAGGTGTAGTAGAAAGACCGATATCAATCACATCAATCCCCATAGACATCAACGTACCACAAACAAGCCTATTGACCATATTGCCTGATATACGTGCATCGCGTCCCACTACGATTTTACATTTTTTCGATGAGCCGGAAATAAATGTAGCAAAAGCACTTGTATATTTCACAACATCACAAGGATTAAGACCTTCGCCTGTCTTCCCCCCTATCGTTCCTCTAATTCCCGAAATTGATTTTATTAAAGTCATATATATAAATCAGATTTTTTGCAAAGTTAATCAAATGTCAATACCTACCTATTAATAACTTCATTTATGCCAAAGAAATTTTTCAACACAACAAATTGTTTAAAACTTTTCGTGATATGTGATACATTTTTTTTATCTTTGCACATATAAATATTTTTTGCAATGGCTGACTTTTTTGATGATTTTAATGAACTAGAAGATATAGAGGTATCTACCCTCGTCTGCCGCTTCGAAAACATGCTTTTTATTAACAAACCTGTGTTTTTTGATGTCTATGAATTTGAAGACATCATTGATTTTTATTTTGAAAAAAACAATCTCAAACAATCAAGTATTGCTTTGAAATATGCTATTGATTTGCATCCCGACTCTGAAACGATATTGCTTCGCATGGCAATGCTTTATGCAAGCAAAAACAAAACAGAAAAAGCTCTTGGAATTTTAAGAACCATAAGTTCTGAGAATGAAGAACCTGATATAACTTACACAAAAGCATCGATTTATAGTCAACTAAAGATGTATTCAAAATCAATTGATGAATATAAAAAATTGATTGATACTTGGGATTACCCTGCT
>CAIWVT010000031.1 GCA_903916135.1 uncultured bacterium | reverse complement strand
GGCAGACCGACTACCTTGGGCAGATTGGTGAAAGCCATCAAAGATAAACACCCTCAGATTGTGGTGCAATATCATGGTCATTCAGGACCGGGTCTCTGTGGCTTCTGCATTAGAAGTAGCACGTGCGGGTGCCGACTATTTGGATGTAGCTATGGAACCACTCTCATGGGGCATGGTTCATCCCGATGTGATTACCATACGCGAAATGTTGGCTGACGATGGATTTCTCGTTCCTGAAATCAACATGAACGCCTATATGGAAGCACGCGCTTTGACGCAATCTTTTATTGATGATTTCTTGGGATATTTTATTGACCCTAAGAATCGTTATATCTCGTCCTTGCTCATTGGCTCCGGCTTACCCGGCGGGATGATGGGTAGTTTGATGGCAGATTTAAAAGGAATTCACAGCGTGATAAACGCCACTTTGAAGAGTCAAGGACAACACGAACTCAACGAAGACGAGCTCTTAGTGAAACTCTTTGATGAAGTTACCTATATATGGCCCAAACTCGGCTATCCCCCCTTGGTCACTCCTTTCAGTCAATATGTGAAGAATGTAGCTTTGCTCAACATTTTACAATTGACCAAAGGCGAAGAACGCTATTCGATGATAGATAACAACACTTGGGATATGATATTGGGCAAATCAGGTCTATTACCCGGACCTTTGGCGCCTGAAATCACCCAATTGGCGAAGAGCTTAGGCAAAGAGTTCTACACAGGCGTGCCACAGGAAGCTTATCCCGATGTGTTGGATAAATTCCGCAAAGAAATGATTGAAAACAATTGGGAGTTTGGCGACGACGACGAAGAATTGTTCGAGTTTGCCATGCACGAAACCCAATATAGAGAGTATAAATCAGGGGTTGCGAAAACGCGTTTTGAAGAAGAAATTGAAACGGCAAAATCACAATCCACCGAAAACAAACCAATAGCAAAGATGAAAGAGAAACAAAGTCCAAATCGGAGTTCCTATTCAAAAGAAAAAGTTTCTGCCAACCAAGCCATGACGGCGTTTGCCCTCTACACCTTGAACCAAAAAGCAGATACCCCTGTTGAATATTCCAATCCAACCAACAATGTGTGGAACACGATTGGTTTTTGGAGAAATGTGTTGAAAGTGAGTATCAATTATGAAAAGAAGGATACCGAACTCTATTACAGAAAATCGAAAGAAGGTGTGTATGATATAGACATTCAGGGCGAAACCTTACAAGCAAAGGTTGACTATGTAAGCGAAGGCGAAGTGGATGTTACATTGAATGGCACCAAGATTTTTGCCGCTATCAGTTTGACGGCTGACGGAAAATCAAAAGTCTTGATCAACGGTCAGGAATTTATAATGCTCCGCAATGATTTGTTGATAGACACAGATGCTTCCGAAGAAATGGAATCCTCACAAGATTCAGGTTCATCACATAACCTATATTCACCCATCCCAGGCAAAGTATTCAAGATTCTTGTGAAAGAAGGCGACACGGTTCATAAAGGCGACAATGTCATCGTGGTGGATGCCATGAAGATGGAAAACAATATTTTGGCAAAAAGAGATTCTGTGGTGAAGAAAATTCACGTCACCGTGAACCAAATGGTGAGCGGCAACTTTTTGCTTGTTGAACTTGAAGATATAAAAAGCTAAATGAATCTTGTCATAACTGAAAGTCCTCGTGATGCCATGCAAAGCTTACACGATTATATTCCGGCGCAGATAAAAGCCGATTATATCAATCGTTTGTTGCAAGTAGGCTTTGATTGCATTGATGTGGGGAGTTTTGTATCCGAAAAAGCCATTCCGCAGTTGAAAGACACGAGCGAGGTGCTTCGATTACTTGACCTTTCAGCCACAAGATCCAAAATAATGGTGTTGATAGCAAACGAAAAAGGTATAGAAACGGCTATGAATTTCGAAGAGATTTCGTGGCTCGCTTTCCCCTTTTCTGCCTCTCTCACCTTCTTAAAACTCAACATCAATGCAGATGTCAACCAAGCGCTGAATCTCACTGAACTTGCCCGCAATCGTTGCGAAACCCATAAGAAAAGCTTGAAAGTATATCTGACGATGGCTTTCGGAAATCCCTATCAAGACAGATTTGATACAGATATTGTTCTCGAAGCCGTAGCAAAGCTTTCTGCCATGGGTATCCGTTATATCACCTTGTCGGATATCACAGGTGTTGCGACTCCCGAATTGATTGCAAGCACCTACAAACAACTCCTTGCTGATTTCCCTGCCATCGAATTGGGATTGCATCTTCATACTACCCATGAAACCAATTATGAGAAGTTGGACGCTGCTTACACCAATGGCTGCAGAAGTTTCGATACCGTGTTGAACGGCATGGGCGGTTGTCCTATGACAGGTTATGAGTTGGTGAACAATTTGAACACCCTCGATTTGATGAAATACTTCAACCAAAACAAAATTAAAACAGAAATTCACAATATGATGTTGGGTGAAGCCCTAAAAATGAACAACGAACTGTTCAACACCAACATTAAATCCCCGATATTAAATTAGAAAATATAAAAGCATTAATTAAAAACTAAAATTATTCGTATGCGAAAAGTTGTAAAAAATGCCATTGAAGCCATAGCAGGATTGACAGACAATATGTCAATTTCAGTGGGTGGATTTGGTTTATGCGGGATTCCCGAAAACAGTATTCAAGCCATTTATGATGCCGGTATCACAGGCATCACCTGCTATTCAAATAATGCAGGTGTTGATGGTTGGGGATTGGGTTTGCTCTTGCAAAAACATCAAATTAAAAAAATGATTGCCTCCTATGTAGGCGAAAACAAAGAATTCGAACGTCAGTTGCTTTCGGGCGAGTTAGAAGTGGAATTGATTCCTCAAGGCACCTTGGCAGAAAGATTGCGTGCCGGTGGAGCCGGTATCCCTGCTTTCTTTGTTCCTGCAGGTTATGGCACCGAAGTGCAAGGTAACAAAGAAGTGCGCGAGTTCAATGGCAAAATGCACTTACTCGAAATGGGTATCGTCACCGACTTTGCCATCGTCAAAGCTTGGAAAGGCGATGAAGGCGGCAACTTGGTATTTAGAAACACGGCAGCAAACTTCAATAACATGATAGCTACTGCCGGAAAAATCACTATCGCCGAAGTAGAAGAATTAGTCCCCATTGGAGCCCTCGACCCCAATCATATTCACACACCCGGCATTTTTGTGCAACGCATTTTCCAAGGAACAGATTATCAAAAGAAAATTGAATTTGTAACCACACGCGACTAAACTCAAAAAACAATATTCAGAAAAACTTAAAGACAAAAATTATGGCATTAGATAAAAATGGTATAGCACAACGCATAGCACAGGAATTAAAAGATGGTTATTATGTGAACCTCGGCATCGGCATTCCTACCTTGGTAGCAAATTATATTCCGAAAAACATCGAAGTGGTGCTTCATTCCGAAAATGGATTGTTGGGCATCGGTCCTTTTCCAAAAAAAGAAGATGTTGACCCCGATCTCATCAATGCAGGCAAACAAACCGTAACAGCCATCGAAGGCGCTGCCTTCTTTGACTCTGCAACAAGCTTTGGCATGATACGCGGTGGACACGTGGACTTGACCGTACTCGGAGCTTTTGAGGTTTCCGTTGATGGCGACATCGCAAGTTGGAAAGTCCCCGGCAAATTGGTAAAAGGTATGGGAGGCGCCATGGATTTGGTAGCTTCCGCAAAATATATCATTGTAGCCATGCAGCATACCGACAAAGAAGGCAAATCAAAGCTACTCAACAAATGCACCTTACCTTTGACAGGCGTAAATTGCGTAAAGAGAATTGTTACCGAAATCGCAGTGATTGATGTAACAAAAGACGGCTTCAAACTCATCGAAAGAGCTCCGGGTGTTACCGTAGAAGAAATCGTGAAAGCTACTGAAGGTAAACTAATCGTTGAAGGCGACATTCCCGAAATGAAATTATAAAAAAATAAATCTAAAATCTAAAATCACAAATCTAAAATAAAACGTATGCAATACCCAAAGAAAGTAACAATCGGCGACATCACAGTACGTGATGGTTTTCAGCATGAAGAACAATTCATTTCCACTGATGCTAAATTATGGTTGGCTGAAGAGTTAATCCTTGCTGGATTTAAACATATTGAAACAACAAATTTTGGTAACCCAACAGGGATGCCACAATTTAAAGATGCAGACGAGCTGATGAAACGTCTGCGCTCAAGCAAAAAAGTAGCACATCTCATCAATGATGTATCCATCACGGCTATCACCATTCGCGAAAAGGCTGTTGAGAGAGCCATACAAGCGAAGAAAGATGGTTTCGGTCCCGACCGTATATTGTTGATGGTTTCCACAAGTGAATCACATCACAAAAAGAATTCAGGTCTTTCTTTAGAAGACTATTGGAAGATGAGCGAAAAATGTATTCGTGATGCTCACGATGCAGGGATCAAAGTGAACGGAACCGTTAGCACCATTTGGGGGTGTCCTATTGAAGGACCTACCGATATGAAGAAAGCCATTGAATTCACCAAAAGATGGTTGGATATCGGCGCTGACGACGTAGAACATGCCGACCACGATGGTTCTGCTTCTCCCAACAGAGTATATGATTACTATTCGATGTTGTTGGATAGCGTTCCACGTCCCGAAAAACATATTGTCCATTTCCATACCACTCGCGGATGGGGTTTAGCCAACGTGTTAGCAGCTTTGCAAGCAGGCATGACAAACTTCGAATCCACCATGGGCGGCATTGGCGGTCAACCTGCTAATTTCGTTAGCGGCGTTCCCGTGGCAGGAACAGGCGCTTATTACTACAAAGACCCGAATCTTGTCGGTTTAGTTTCCACAGAAGACATGGTCGTTATGATGGACGAAATGGGCATAGATACAGGACTTAACATTGACAAAATTATTGAAATCGGTAATATGGTCGAAAGAATCACCGGCAGAAGATTGCGCTCAGAATCTATCAAAAACGGTAGGATTCCAAAGACTTTGACGGGAAGAAGATAAGTAGAAATGGCTTTATTGTTTTATTGTTAAATTGTTTCTTTGATATCTTTATAAATGGAAAATAAGTTCTTACATTTAAATGACGTTACATCATACAAAATTGCTTTTAACTTGAGTAATTATGTTTGGGATGTTGTTATAAAATGGGACATCTTTGCAAAGATGCATGTTGGCGGGCAATTTGTCGAAGCCGTTGATTCCATATCAGCTAACATTGCTGAAGGTTTTGGTCGCTATCATAAGAAAGATAAGATAAAATTTTATCATTACAGTCAAGGGTCATTAAAAGAATCATTCGATTGGAATGAAAAGTCAAAAGTAAGAAAACTGCTCTCCGACGAAGAATACAATCATATCTTTAGTGAATTACAAAAATTACCAAAAGAAATAAACCAACTCATTAAATTCACTAACGAAAAACTAAAAATATAACAGTCCAACAATATAACAATTCAACAATCTAACAATTCAACAATCTAACAATATAACAATCTAACAATTTATACCATGGAACATCCATTATTAAACGAAGACCATCATCTCATCCGCGAATCCGTAAGAGATTTCGCTGAAAGAGAAATAAAACCTATTGCCAAAGAATTAGACGACAAACAAGAATTCTCAGTTGAACTCACTCATAAGATGGGCGATATTGGTTTATTCGGCATGGTTGTTTCTCCCGACTATGGCGGACAGGGAATGGACTATTTATCTTATATTATTGCCGTTGAAGAACTGGCTCGGATTGATAGCTCGCAGGCAGCAACTGTTGCCGCAGGAAACTCTCTCGGTATGAACCCTATCTATTATTTCGGCAACGAAGAACAAAAGAAAAAATATCTTCCGATGCTTTGTTCTGGAAAAAAACTTTGGGGTTTTGGACTTACTGAACCTAATGCAGGTTCTGACTCCAGAAACTCAAAAACTTTAGCTAAATTAGTGGCTGAAAATTGGGTAATCAATGGTTCAAAAATATTTATTACGAATGCATCCACTGAGATAACATGGGGATCAACCATTCAGGCAGTATCTGGTGTACATGGCAAAGAAAAAGAATTTACTGCCATCATTGTTGAAAACGACACTCCCGGATTTACTGCCAAAACAATGCATAATAAAATGATGTGGAGAGCATCCAACACAGCCGAACTATATTTTGATGATTGTAAAGTCCCCGAAAGTGCTGTATTAGGTAATCGTGGCGAAGGCTCAAAAATCATGCTCAATACCCTCGATTGTGGAAGATTATCAATTGGAGCTATGGGGCTTGGACTTGCTCAAGGAGCTTTTGAATTGGCGATGCAATATGCAAATGAAAGAATACAGTTTGGAAAACCTATCAGTAAACAACAGATAATTTCCTTTAAACTTGCCGACATGGCTCTTAAAGTTGAATTAGCCCGAAACCTGCTCTATAAAGCTTGTTGGTTAAAAGATCACGACAAACCTTTTGCTTTAGAAGCTGCCATGTCAAAACTCTATTGCTCCGAAGTGGCTCAGCAAGTTGCCAACGAAGCCGTACAGATTCACGGTGGCTATGGTTTGATGAAAGATTACGACATCGAACGCTTATATCGCGATCAACGCCTGTTGCAAATCGGTGAAGGCACATCCGAAATTCAACGCTTGGTTATTTCAAGATATATTGGTTGTTAATAGAATCAATCCAATAAATAAAAACCCCGTCAGCAATGCTGACGGGGTTTTTTATTGCCCTAAACTCTTATTATTATCCCTCAGAAATACATCCCCAACGGACGCTAAAACAAATTCGACGACCGCTTCAATATCTTCCTATAATGATGTATCAGATTCGATTTCGAAATTATCCCCACATACTTCTTCCCATCCAACACCACAATATACCATATCTTCATCGTCTCAAAATGCTGCATCACCTTCTCCATACTATCCTCCACTTGAACCGTCTCCACATTTTTATCCATCAGCTCCTCTATCGTAATCTTATTGTACAATTCAGGTGTAAAAATATGTGATTTCACCTTCTCCAAATACACCACCCCCTTGAAATTACTATACATATCTATCACAGGAAAGATATTCCTTGTACTTTCTTTGAACCGTTCCACCAACACCGTAAACGTATCCGAAGCCATCACCTGTGCAAAATCAGTCTCCACCACATCTTTAATTTGCAATAGATTCAACGTATTGTGGTCTTTATCTTCCGTCATCAATTTCCCTTTCTGCGCCAAACGTTTCGTATAGATAGAATGTGGCTCAAAGTAGCGCGCAATGAAATACGACAGCGCCGAAACTATCATCAACGGAACAAACAGCACATAGCCTCCCGTAACCTCAGCAATCAAAAATATAGCCGTCAGTGGTGCCCTCACCACCCCGCTCAACACGCCCGCCATGCCCACAGCAATAAAATTCACCGTGCTCAATTGCATGATACCCGTCGAATTGATAAAAAACGCAACCGAAAACCCTATCAACGCCCCGATGAACAACGAAGGCGCAAAAATCCCGCCATTCCCGCCACTGCCTATCGTGATTGCCGTTGCAAAAGGCTTAATAAAAATAATTATCCCTACAAACAGCAGCACCACCTTCCAATTGCCCGCCCATCCCTCAAAAAAACTATTCGCCATCAAAGGCGCCTGTGTATTATTCAACAAACTCTCTATGGATTTATACCCCTCTCCCCACAAAGGCGGAAAAATAAATATCAAACCCCCAAGCACCAATCCGCCTATTATCGGCTTCAGCAGACTTTTCTTTTTATTCAATTTCCCTTCCATATAAAGCGTAACACGTGTAATATAGACCGAATACAAACCCGCAATAATTCCCAACAATATATAAATAGGTATGGCTTCATAGTGCCATTTGTCTGTCGCCAAATAGAATAACTGTCCTTGATAAATAAGATTTGTAATAATGGCTGATGAAGCTGCAGCTATCAACAACGGTATAAACACAGGTATCGAAAAATTCGTCAACAACACCTCCAACGCAAACACCACCCCCGCTATCGGGCTGTTAAACACCGCCGCTATCCCCGACGCAGCCCCACATGCCAACAGAATAACCCTTTCGTTATAACCCAAGCTAAACCATCTTGCCACATTCGAACCTATCGCCGAACCTGTTATCAC
The DNA here is from genome assembly GCA_903916135.1 of uncultured bacterium. GTDB lineage: Bacteria > Bacteroidota > Bacteroidia > Bacteroidales > CAIWKO01 > CAIWKO01. Next base: position 967 of record CAIWVT010000031.1, on the reverse strand, counting down.
AATCGGGGCTTCCAATCCTGCCGAACCTCCAAAACCAACCGTTATACCGCTCGTCAGTATATGAGAATAGGTTTTACTTGGTGCTATCTTGGCTGACTTCCACGAAATATCGTGTATAATACTCCCTAAGCCTTTCTCAAATTTATCTTTAAATAAATATTTAATGATAAGAAACGTAATCGTAATACCAAACACAGGGAGAACAATATACACAAACTTGATGGACTGATATTGCGCAACAACTTCAGTCAAGTGCTGCAAATAATGAACCCAAAGCTTCAAAACAATAGCGGCAAGCGACGTAATAATACCAACCACTATGCTTGCGATAATCAAAAAATTACTATTACTAATATATTTCAATCGCCATAGCAAAGATTTAGTAAGCCACCTACTCAAGCGAGTTTCTGCTTCTATGTTTTCTCCTTGTGATTCCATCTTATATCTAAATTTTTTGCTAAAGTACAACATTTCTCGCAATCCCAACCATATTTAACATAAAAACATCTCTCCCTTCCTTATTCGTAACCCGTCCCCTATACAAACAAGTGACTTCGTGCCTTCCTGTCTTAGTGTTTTTCTACTTAAGACTTTCTTAATAGGCTCTAACTTTATTCTTGGCTCTCGCCCCTTGAAATATGGAGCTTGGAATTTGGAATTTGGAGTTTAGGATTTGGAGCTTGGATCTTTTTTCTTTGGGCGCATCCCCCGAGAAAATCGGGGGTCGGGCTTTCCTCTCCAAGTCCTCGGGGCTGAATAACGCCCCTGTGGGCTTGAAGTCTATCCCGATGAAGTCGGGGTTCCAATCCCTTGCGCGCGTGCCACTTGGCTATCCCCGGGCACTTTAATCATCCAACCAATCCTCTACCCCAAAACACCATTTATTGCATTTGACACCCGATTTATTTGGTTTGACACCCGATTTATTTGGTTTGACACCCGATTTATTTGGTTTGACACCCGATTT
>CAIWVT010000030.1 GCA_903916135.1 uncultured bacterium | reverse complement strand
CTTTTCACCTTATAAAAAGGTTTAAGTACCCGGTGCAAATAATATCTGCGTTGATTTAGCTTCTTGTAGTTCATTTTTTTATTTATTTTAATTATAACACTTTTTTATATGAATAAGATTTGTCAAACTTTCTCCATTTCTTTCTTGATTATCTCGATCTGTTTTGGAGTAAGTACTCTATTACGCCTTTTACGTCCTGCGTATAGCTTATCACTAATATCTTTCATGTGATTTCTAAAGGTGTTATAGGGCATTTTGTATATATCCGCAATTTGTTTAAAATTCATTCCTGATCTAATGTTTGCCATAATTTTTATCCTAAAATGTGATTGATATTAATTAACTGTTGATGTATATGATTGCAAATATTTTGATTGTACTGCTCTCCTGTTGCAAACTCTTGATAAAATTGGTAAATCGCTGATGCTTCTGCTATACTTAGTCTAATTGACAATTTTTGATTTTTCATTCGTGCTTTTGGAGTACATGTAGTTCTTTTTTTGAAGAATTTTAATATTAATTGATTCAACATATCATACATAACCAAATCTGTAAAATCTTCAGCTTTTTTCAGGTGACTTTGATTTATTTTTGGCAGATAATGCACATCTTTTATTCTAATAAACAAAGCTATTGCGATGTCTATTTCTATCAATGCTACAAGTATATTTAATCTATACATATTACAAAATTGTTTTTATTAATTGGTTAGTACTATTATTATAAATTGATGCTTTTTTAATCAAGTTTTTGCTTATATAACCGTCAACAACTTTTGTCAGTTTATCAAGAGCAATCGTTGGAGCATAGTTATTATATGCGTAAATATAGATGATATTCCCTGAATTAAATACTATCCACGCACGGTATGGGGATTTATCGCGATTCTCAGCTTTTGTAAAATCGTTGCACTTTGCCATTATGCTACAAATTTTTGACGATATTCTTCGAATAATTCAGGTGTAAATGCTTTTTGATTTTCCACAATCAAGTTAAATAGCTCCAACAATTGCTTATCGTGCTTCCGGTGAAGTATTTTAATAGCTTTATTGTAGTTATCAAATGTGGGATTTTGAGAATATATCCGATAAAATTGTGCTAACATCTTTGAATTTGAATAATATTCTGTGTTTTGCTGCCGCTGGAGTATCATAGTTTCAAACCATGCAGCAGTTCCTCGAAAACCTTTTTCGAAATGCGGATCAAACCACCATGCAGGGTTAGGAATAAATCGCTCAGGGCTTTTGAGCTTATAGCGGCGCGCTTGCATTATTCGCTCACAGAATATCGTAAATCTTATTTGATTTGTCGTGGAATTTCCATCCGTGGCGCGCGAGAAATATTCCTGAATCCAATGCTGTGCCCTTGCAACATCACTTTCGCAAAAACTCGCGGAATTCCATAAGGCTGATTTTGCGAAATTCCACGCACAAATGACCAATAATCCAATTTTGGCGGCGGAACTACCGTTTTTGTTTTTTTGTGCTCCTGCGGTATCCTGTGGATTGCTATGTGGAACAATTGGGGTTTTTCTCTGGTGTTCTTGTGTTTTTTGCGACGTAGGAGCAACAGGCAAGTTATCGGAATAAGAAAAATTAACTCCCGCATCTTTGATACGTGTTTCTGCACTTTTTATTAATTTTTCTAATTCCGATTCCGATTTCATTTTAATATTACTATTTATTTTTTTGTTAGACTCTTTAAGATTGCAACTTGCAACGATGCCGTTTTTAAAAACTGAAAATGAGGGCTTTGAAATTTTCCAAATTTCGAGATAATCGGCGTCGGTTAGCGTTTCTTTTCCGGTTTTCAACATGTAGTTTTGTGCTATCATTTTATCATATTCAGGACAAGGAGCAACTTCTAAACACTCCGGATTGATTTCAATGGCATAGCTGCCATTGGTTCCATTCCATACCTTACGTGTAATTATTCCCGAATTAATGAGCATGGTGATATGTCGCCATCCCGTGCTCCGATCCTTCCATCCCATCACATTAGAAATAGCCTGGTTGTTTGTGCGAAACGTAAGTTCTCCCTGATCAGGCATGACCTGACACCGTTCTAAACGTACCAAATGAGTGTAAAACATCCTTATCAATGCCTCTGTTGTTCGTAAATAAGTAGGTTTTAAACACTGTTTGTTATAAAGTTTGCCCTTATCATCACCTAATTTTTTCTTTAAATCTTTATTGTAAAGTACTGCAAATTTCTTTGTTTTGGCAATGCTCAACTCGATATGAGGCGTTAGTATTATCATTTTTTTTGTTTTTTTGTGATTAATAATTAGTATCAAAAGGGCACATCGTGAAAGTAATTTGCATCCCCAATCCTGCTACCTTTCGATGAGTTTGCTGAAAAGGTCATTATCTGAATATTATCTATGGAATATCCAAGCGAGTTGTCAATCCTATCAATTGTTAAGGATTCTTTTGAGCGACCTTTGTTTATATGATATCCATGCTGCATACAAAATAATTCAAATTGAGTGTAGGTTAATTCAAAATCTTTATGCCTGCGTTTTGCATTTTGTTTGGTGATGTTAAAAGCAATCCGGATCGGATGTAATTCAGCATATCGCGTTTGTTTACACGAATAACAGTGTCTTCTATCGGGTGCTGCTTTTTTATGACATCCATCAGTTTGGCATGTTTTTTTCGCTTTTTTTACAATTAGAGGCATGTTTTTTTTTATTTTTATTTCTTATTCGTGTTTTTTGTCTATTTTTGCAAAAGAAAAAGGGGGTTGCAACAGAGTAATGGGCTTTTTTAACTCATTTGCCTATTCACAATTCTGTTGCGTAAAAGGGCTTCCTTTTGCCCTTACCACCCTTTTTTCTGTTTTCAAAAACCTCTCGCTACTAACTTTGGACGGTGCGCAGCTTGAGGTTTTTTTATTGTTTATTATTTACCATCTTTTTCAAAAGGCTCTTTTCCTAAAATTTCTTCTTTAGTGACTTTTATTCCTATGCCCGACATCTCTAATGAAAAAACTCTATCTTCTAAATCGTTTAAATGAAGAATATTGTCTTTTTTTTCCTTCGATATTTTTACGATTTTTATAATTACATAATAAAGTATTGCAAAAACTAATTGCACTATTGTTTGTGCAAGCATTGATAATGAAATAAATTGTGTTGCTGTCATTGATTTATTGATTTTATGAATTGTGAAATTATTTCTCCTAAATTTACTCCTGTTTTTTTACCAATGAATCCTACAACTGATCGACCAAGTTCTGTAGTCATGTCATTGTATTGCTCTTCGCTTATTTTTAATGTTGCGCAAACATTTTTTTTCAGGTCTTCGCTGAATATAACAAACTCTGTCCTGTAATCACGGGACTGTGCTTTTTTAGCTTGATCACCTGAACCTGAATAAAAGTTTTGATTGAATTTATTGGTTTTAAAAGCAATATACTGACGCGAAAGTTCTTTAAAAGCACTCTCATCCCCATTGTTCTTATCAGGATGTAGCTTCATAGCAAGTTTACGATACAAGGATTTCGCCTTAGCTTCATTATTGCCGTAGTTTGCAAAATAGTCTGTCATAGTATTAAATGTTAGCGCAATGCTCCAACGTATCCTTAACTTCTTCAAAACAATCCACCCCGTCAGGAACAGATAAATACCAATGCCGATAATACTTCCCAATTTCTTCATCGTATAAATCTCTCAGTTTTCTTTCAACACTCCAATTCTTTGTGTATTCCAAAATATATGGGCGAAGTTTTTTCATTATCTTTTTTGCATCTGCAATTTTGCTTTTAAAATTGTCTTCATAATAATTATCTTCAAGATGCACACACCCTTGCAATGAATCCCATACACCACGCTTTTTAAATTCTGCACAAAGCAAAATAATATTTTCTAAATAGATAATGCTTTTCGCTAATTGTGCAAATATTATAGGTGAGTGGTCTGCACCTTCAATGCGATCCTCTTTCCACCTCACAATTTTTTCAGCGGCTTGTTGATGTTTGTAAATAGAAGAAAATCTTTCTTCGTTGTTAATTTCGCGAAATAAAATTTCATCTTTGAATTTTGTTATATCTTTCATTTTGATATATGTTTTGCTTGTTTAGAACAATCTATTCCATTTGATATAAATGGAATCAAAGAAATTGAGCGGATATTCACTACATTTGAGCAGAAATAAAAACATCTTTTCCAAATAGTAAAAGAAGCTTTTAAGCAAATACAGTACAAAAGAAACAACGACGTACACTATCGCCAAGAACCACGTTACAATCTCTAATAACACTATATTTTTTACTATGTATTTTCTCATAACCAAGTGATGTTTACAGGTAAAGGTTGCGGTAGAGCTTCCTGTATTTTCGAATATTTTTCTGCATCGCTACGCAATATACTTAGTGAACGGTTGATGCTCTCTGATAATTCCGTATCCATCGTATCTTTTAAAGCTTTTTCATAATATCTCATTCTATCAATAGTTTCTGTTCTCAATCCTTGTATAAGGATATTAAGTATTTTGCCGCTTTCATAGCTAAGAACAAATTCCCTGCTCTCTATATTTTCGTTATATGCAGGTAATATCTTTTGTAGTTTATGTAGATGGTCATCTAATCTAACTAAGCCTTCATGTAACATGTTAATCTGACGCTTTTGCAAGCATATTTTTATATTTTCATTCATATTCTATGCTTTACTTTAGTGGTAGAAACAACACCATATATAGGATGCGTATCGTTTTGTATTAATTCAAATCTCTTGCTTGGTTTTCCTTTTTTGAAAAAAGTGTTATAAATAAGAAATTTAGGTATCTCTTCACCTTTTTTAAATTCAGAAGGCAAGTCAAAGATGTCTTGAGTGCCTTTCACAATAAAACGTTTCCCTTGAAACGCCAATGCAAACTCGGAATAGGTCATATTAATTTATTTTAAATTGTTTTTGCAAATTCATATATGCCAGTAGGTCGCAATGGTGCATCCTTCTTGCTTTACCATCACGAATAAATGGTATTTCACCACTGTTTAATGCTTTGGTAATTTTCAGGTACCCTAAGCCTGTTTCCGTCATGGCTTCTTTGATAGAATAGGTCCGTAGGCTAATTTTGGTTTCAAGTATCTGAATTGACTTAGCAACATTCGTATTACCATTGATAATTATTTCGGCTGCCTTTATAAGTTCTTCGATTTTTTGATTTTCCATTTCTTTCAATGTTTTTTTTTAATTTTAAGCCTTAGCAGGTGGGAAATCTACAAATGAAAAAAGATTTCCCACTCAACGCTTCGGCTGCTTCGGGATCATTCCCTGGTGTTCGCCTTGTTATAAACATCTAACGCCTCACTTTTAAATGCTGCCTTAACAAGGCTGGACTTACGCCCAATTTTTTTATTAATTACTAAATTCGTAAATCTGTTTTTTTCGTGATTCAATTTCTTCCAAAGTGTCGTTTAATGCCTTTTCTTGATCAGGAGTCAATTTCTTTGCATACTTTAGGTTGCTTTTGCGCTTCTTAACATGATTGATTAAATCCTTACACTCTTTTTCTGTTTTTAATTTTTGTACTTTAAAAATCATTGGTTGTCCATAAGGACCTCTTTTTTTCTTTTCAACAATAGGAGCCACCGTAGGAGCCACCGGTTCCTTCTTGTCAATTGCCGGAGAGGTTTTCTTAGGGTCCTTGGGTTTTTTCGTCGGAACAGGATCTACTACCGGATTGTTATGGATTTCTTTTTTAAAACCAAAGGCATCCATGACAAGATTTGTAATGTCTAATACCTTTAATATTCTACCAAAATCAACGCCGGAAATAGCCTCAAATTCAACTTCAATTTTTGTATCACGCAGCGTGATGATGCCACGTTCATTTTTAATGTCAATGTCAACAGATATTTCTGCTACGGTCATCGTTTTTTTGTTTGCCATGATATTGTTTTTTTTATTATTTTTGCGAAAAACTTTTTTTATGAATGATTTTATACTAATTGAAGAAGACAATTTTAATTTTGAAAAATTTCTTATAGCAAAAGGCGCAAAAGTTATTTCCAGAAAAACATTTTCTGAAGATGATGGCGACTTTGATGGTAAATACGTTTTGTTTAATCTTTCTTTTCATTTACAGGGTGATGCTGAATTAGCAATTTTTTTCTTGAATGATACTAATGAAGTTTTAGTTGCATACACAGGCATGGTTCCTTCAAGCGGTATTTTCGCAACACAACTCATTGCTCACCTTGCGCCATAGCTTTTTTGTTTTTTCTAAGTTCATGTCTTTCTTGCATTCTTCCAAAAATTACATGGTCACGTAACTCATTAATGGAAATGCCGTATTTTATTGATAGTTCTTCCATTAATTTTGAGTGTCCTGATTTATAATCGTCATAAATTGATTTTCTCAACTCTTTAGTATTTTGGTTTTCTTCTTCCATGATATTATTTTTTTATTTGTTTGACATTTTATTTTATACATTTTTAACAGAGTAACTCATTGCTTTGTATTATTTTTGCAGGTTAATGTT